>JBAXUJ010000119.1:0-3916 GCA_037129735.1 Opitutia bacterium
GATGAATTTTCACGGAGCAAAATTTCTATTACCGAGAAAGAATTATTAGAAGAGCGTGCTACTGCTTCAGAAGCACTCGGCCTGAAACTCTAAGACTTACTCTGCTTTTAGTTTGATGAGTGTGATATCCGCTGGGCGACAGGTCCCTAGTTGGATTTCACCATTATTAGCGGCAGAAAAGATGGGTGGCTCGGGGCGGATGGGTTCTACATTTCGTTCAGCCCGACCTCCGTTAATTTTTTGAAGTCCAATGTAGTCCAGAATCACAGGATTAGCGCTAGCGAGAATCGTTTTTTCAGACTTACACCAGCTAGCATCAAAGCTGGGTCCGCCGAGTACCTGAAAGTTTTCTAACGAAACAATATTGAGAATATTCTTTTTAGAAAGTTCGGGTATTGCACAAACCTCAATCGCTACTTTGGAAGCATTGGCTGGGTTGTCATTAAAGCGTTCGCTGTTGGCGATACTTCCGAGTGAAGCTGAACCTATCGCGCCAAAAACTCCTAGCGTTTTGCTGTCAGATATCACGGGCAGGTTGATCCAAAAATCGACTTCATCGAACAACGTTTTAGGAAGAACGCTGATTCGATTATCGCCCCAAGCTACAGTAGGGGAGCCCGGACGTGGCATTACCTGATTTTCATAACAGAGTTTTTTATCTTTCGCCCAATTGGCTGCTTCCGCTTCAAAAGCAATCACAGGTAGGCCTTCAAAAGTTTGCGGATCAGTGCGGAGTCCAGGAAGAAAACCACATTCGCGTAAACTTTGCAGATTGGCATCGCACAAAATAATCGAGTCGCGATTAAAGCCACGTTTCTCGAGGGCCTGACTTAAGGCACGAATCAGTGGTTTAGGCGTAGCTAATCCGAGTCCCGATTGGGAAGAAATTTTTAATCCGCATTTTCCGAGTTTGCCTGGCTTAAGTCCCACGCCCGTTTGTCTTTCAAATTCTTCAAGGACTCGATCAACGGCGAAAGAATATTGTTTGTCGCTAAACCCTTGTAGCTTTTGCTCGATGAGAAGCAACTTAGGGTCGGTGACAGCGTCTAGGCTTAACACTAGGCTGCAAAAAGCAAAGAGACTGAATAAGCGACGCATAGAGTAATACTTCCCGAAAAGGTGCATTTCGCAAGTTTGCTCTTTAGATTGCAGACCTACTGGGCAGTCTTTAGGTAAATTGTATGCAAGAAGCAGCGCCATTACCCCAACGCCGAATTCTAGGCCTCATTTTTTTGACGGTCTTCATGGATATCATCGGGTTCAGTATTATTATCCCTCTTTTTCCGCATCTCTTAAACCATTACATAACAACCGAAGGGGCGCAGGGTACGCTGATTGGAATGTTATCCTCGGCTGCTGAATGGTTGGGCGGTACCACCACCTTTCAGAAAACTGTCTTATTCGGTGGATTGCTGAGCACGCTCTATTCTTTGCTCCAATTTATTTTTTCACCCATTTGGGGTTCGCTGTCCGATCGTTATGGTCGACGCAAAATTTTAACCATCACCCTCGCAGGTAATGCGTTGTCATACTTTATCTGGATTTTTGCGGGACAATTCTGGATGGTCGTTTTAACCCGACTCATTTGTGGAATGATGGCGGGTAATATTGCCGTAGCGAGTGCTGCCGCTGCTGATGTTACCGATGAGAAGGAACGAACAAAAGGCATGGCGATTGTAGGCGTAGCGATTGGCATGGGCTTTTTAGTTGGCCCAGTGATTGGCGGACTCTCCACGGTTTTAAAGCCCATCTACGAAGCTAATCCATTTTCGACTCCCGCATTAATCGCCGCGACCATGGCAGGACTTAACTTTATTTTGGTACAGTTGTATTTCCCTGAAACACTCGCGGAAAAGAACCGGGCTCAACACGATTCTAAACGTCCCTCGATTTTTGATTTAGCCAATGTTGAGTCGGGTGCTGTCCGGCATACCTCCTTCGCTAATTTAATTTATCAAATCGCTTTTACCGGCATGGAAAACACGGTCGTCTTCCTGACCTTCTTTTTATTTGCCTATAGTGCTCACGATAATGTTTACCTCTTCTTGTTTAATGGAACCTGTTTAATTGTCGCCCAAGGATTAGCGCGATTGATTGTGAAAAAAATAGGACAGCGCGGAGTGATTATGACCGGAATGATTTTCGCAATTATCGCTTTTAATTTAGTAGCGTTTATTCCCACACCTACATCCGAGTTGCCCATCGTCAGTTGGGGTAAGCCAGTGTTTTATGTTGGCATGGGACTTCTTTCTTTTGCGACCGGTTTAATTCTACCCAGCGTGTCGGCCCTCGTTTCACTTTATTCCAGTCCGAGCGACCAAGGACGTAATTTAGGAATTCTTCGTTCTGCTGGTTCGCTGGCCCGTGTCATCGGCCCTCTGAGTGCAGCGTTTCTTTATTTTAAAACAGGGTCACACCAATGGGTCTATTTAGGGGGTGCACTCTTAATGCTACCAGCTCTCTGGGTGGTACGCGGATTGCCCGATCCGCATAAGGTGCAAAAGACTAACTCTTAGAAATTTTTTGTCCGAGGTCGTGTCCGCCCCGAATCACTTGCATTAAAGAGATTCCCCCTCGGAAAGCACCGTGGAAATGTAAGCCAGGGTTTTTCGATTCACAACTGGCCAGACTGTTTTCACGCTCAGTCTGTCCCTGTGTATATTGGGGAATAGATTTCTCCCAACGCTGAATCCATTCCATTTCAGGTCGAGCCGTGATTCCGAGAGTCTCCTTGAGTTCGCGATCTAAAATCTCACCCAATGCGATATTGGATTTATCTGCCATCTGCGGTTGGCGTGCTCCGCCAATAAAACTGGTAAGGAGTATTTTTCCATCGGGTGCTCTTGATGGTAAAACCGACGAAGAAAAAAGCGTCCCTAAAATTTCACGCTTTTCAGACTGGGGAATTAAATAGCCAAATCCGTTGAGTGAATGAGGAACATCGGCTCGATTATATCCACGCGCCATCACGGTAACACTCGGCGATGGAGCCAATTTCCATTCTGCTAAATCTTTTAAAATTTCGAAGGGTAGGGCGGTGGACCATTGCCAGTGGGGGATGGTGATAATTAAATTTTTAGCCCAACCGCCATTCTCTTCGCCCTGGGTATTGCGCCACGCTACTTGCCATCCGCCTTTACTCTTTTGCATCAAAGTGACGTGACAGCCTAGTTCTGTATTATTCTTAAGACTTTCGGCCATCGACTCAGCCAACTGTTGCATGCCGTTTTTGAATCCGATGATGGCGCGACCTTCTTTTTTATTTTTGATGAGGCCGACTAAAACAGAACGATGATTCTTCTCTAGTTCAGTTAAAAGCGGGAAACAGTTTTCAATCATCAATTCTCGTGGATTACCGGCATGTGTACCGGCAATGACTGGATCCATGAGTAGGTCAGCCGCGGCTGAACCAAATCTTCGAGAGATAAAATTAAAAACTGATTCGTTCTTAATTTTATTACGTGGGATGAATACCTCGGAGAGTAGGCGAACTTTTTCAGTGAATGAAAGTAAGTCAGACTTTAAAAGGGAAGAGGGCTGAGCGGTAAGGGTATGAAGTTTTTCTCGAGAAAGAATATACCGGTTGGCTGCGCTGCTGTCGGCCAAGAGAATTTCATTTTCCAATCCATAACCTCGCAGAATTTTTAAATCACCTTCCCCGTTAATTTGTAAAGTATTCGGTCCCGTTTCTACAATCCACCCGTCTTGGTTGATGGTTCGGACGGACCCTCCAACGCGTTGAGAAGATTCCACAACCTTAACTTTAGCACCTGATTTATTTAATTCATGAGCTACAGCCAGGCCGGCGGGTCCGGCTCCTAGGATGATGGCGTCGTAGATCATTTTTTTATTATCTTATAAATAACTGACTTGGCAATGACGAGGAGGCTCTTTTATTTAGCAAAATGATAAAATA
>JBAXUJ010000012.1:0-16744 GCA_037129735.1 Opitutia bacterium
GCTGCGGGTGGAGGTAAGACAGCGGCTTCTTCAGCGGTAAAAATTAAATGATGTGCGAGACGATTGTCGCGTTGAGAGTAATCGAGTCCTCGAGCAACAAATCTTGATAATACAAACCAGTTTGCGTTACTTGCTTCGATGATGCGAAAAGTATAAGTCGCACCTTGTGGATTTTGATGAGGTGTGCCGACTGATTCTAAAATTTGTGCTAAGCGATCGGGAATCGAGCGATGACGTGCAACGGTGCAATATCCCGAACGCCCAGCCACGAGGCCGCGTGGGGCGGAAGTGAATATCAGTTGCAGAGGCATAAAATTATTTTCCAGGAATCAATTCCGGTGTAGCCAGATTCATTAGCCAGTAAACCGGGGCTTCCACGAATGAGGGCGCGAGCTTTTGAGGGTAAGGTGCAATACGACCTTTATTCGGACCTTCGGAAATCACAACAGGCTGGTGACCGAATGAGGTGGCCGCGAAATAACGAATTTCTTTGGTGAGGGATTCAGCGGTGGCGACAAGTCCTGGGCAAAGTTGAATGAGTACTTCGCGAACGCGGTCTGAATTTCGGTGAATCGCTTCTAAATCAATTTTCCCATTTTTGAGAATGGGTTCGATGGGCGAAGAGAGCAGGAACTGCCAAGTGTCGCATTTTCCAACGACAAATGCTAATGGTGTGGCGATACGTTCTTGTTGAGAAAGCCCCATCACGCGTTTGATGCGAGTTTCCATTTCAGAAAGAATCGTGTCTTGTTGATCGACGCGACCTTTGATGGAAAGTTGTGGGTCATCGACGCCAATTAATTTTGCTTTGAAACGAGCGTTAGCGGTCGGATCGAAAAGAAAGATTAATCCAGCAGAGCTAGCCACGTGCATGGCGCCAGGTGAATCATGGATATCAATACCGGGTTCAAAATGTTCGCCTGCGTTGTCGTAGAAAATAATCGAAGTCTCTTTTTGTTTTTGGCTGGGAACGCTGAGAGTGTAAATGAATGGACGGGGAAGAGAGACGAGTCGTCCGAGTCGCGGAAGTTTTTCGTAGGTGGCACCTTCGAGGGCGGTTTTACCAAGAAGTGCTTCTTCGGGTGTGGTGGCGGAGAAGAGCGAGTTCCGCATTTGATTGAGCAGCAGGTTGCCTGTGGGGTCGGCGTCTTTGAAGGCCAATCCGAAGTCGGTCGGCAGTTTCTCTTGGAGAATTCTAGTGAGCACTGCTAAATAATAGGATTTACCAGCACTGGGAGCACCCACGATGGATAAAATCTGGTGGGGCATGTCGAGATAACCAGGAGGGAGTTGACGACGGCAGTGAGGGCAGGCGATGTCGGTGCAGGCGAGACCCATGGGGTCGAGTGCGAGCCCTTGATCATTAAAGCGGGTGGGGTGGAAGCGAAGTCGCGCATCGCTACCGAGAATCGGGTCGCCGCGAAGATCTTCATGGATCGCAATACTGAGTGCGTCGCCCGGATTAAATTTTGTCCAGCATACCGGGCAACTATGACTGCCCTTATTTTTTTCTTCAGCTAAAGTTACGGAAGATTTTACGGGTGCAAAATTTTCTTCGCGCGGGCTCAAGTGACTCGCAATCTGTGAAAGATTGAAACCGACTTCTAAACCTTGAGGAGTGCAGGCGAGGGTTTCGGGCGCACGACCCATTTGCTGGGCTGCATTTAAAAGTTGGTTGGAGGGGTATTGACCGATGTTTTCTCCGGTCGATGCATCAAACAAAGTCCAGAGCGTGTTATTGACTGCGCTGAAATCTGTTTCGGGATTTAAACTGATCACCCAAAGAGAATCAGGAAACTGAAGTGTCGTTGTTTCGGAAATAGCCGTGGGCTTGATTAATAAAATTCCATTCACGAAAATCTTTTTACCTGCGACTGACTCGATGAAAATGCGCCCGGTATTTTCTGTGAGAATGATAGAGGGCAGTAAACTCTCTGCGGGGAGTTTAGCGGGTAGGGTTTCAAAGCTGCCCTTAGTGCCTAAGGTGCAATTATACCACTGCACGATGGCTTTCTTCTTACTGGAGGTGAACATAGGTCCTTTTGGGCGTAAAATAGACTAAAGAGAGCAGTTGAATTCTGCAAGGATGTCAGTACTATACTCAGATACCCCACCATTAATTACCCCTAATTATGGATAATGAATCAGATGACCTTACCCTAGATCGTGCCCGCAAGGGTGATTTAGATGCCTACAATCAATTGGTCATAAAATACCAGGAGAGAATCTTCGCTAAGGTTTTTTCGATGTTACGAAATAGCCAAGACGCTGAAGAGATTACACAGGACACATTTATTCGTGCGCACCGTGCGTTGGCGACCTTCCGTGGAAATGCGAGTTTTTCTACCTGGATTTATCAAATTGGCACTAATTTAGCCAGAAACCGCTACTGGTATTGGAGACGTCGCAAGCGTGATGAGTCGATGTCATTGGATGCAGACCTCGGGGAAGACGCCGGTGCAACCTTACATGATATTTTATCCGACGGTGCACAGGGCCCTGGTCACGAGGCACAGCATAACGAATTTGTTAAAAAAGTTTCCGACTGCATGGAACAATTAAAGCCCGAGCATGCTCTAATACTTACCATGCGTAATGTTCAAAATATGTCTTACGAAGATATAGCAGATGAGCTCGGCCTTTCAATCGGTACGGTTAAAAGTCGGATCAATCGTGCACGTGAGGCCTTACGCGAACTCATGGGAGATGAGTATTTAAAGTGAGTTTCACCGAGTTTGAAAATTTAGTAGAACGTTATCTCGACCAAACAATCTCTCGAGCAGAAGAGGCGCGTTTATTGGACTTAATTAAAGAATCTCCTGAATTCAAAAACCGCTTTAAGGCGAAGGTTCGTTTGCATCAGACGATGAATCAATGCCTGGCTGCTAATAAAACGAAGCAAGCCTATCTCTCTTTTGCATGGTTGAGGGTTTACGTTAAACGCATGAGCCAAGTAGCTTCATATGCCTGTTTGATCGCTTTGGTATTTGTACAATTCAGGGTGACATTGCCCTCAGAGTACAGCGGGGCACTTTATCACCTTAGTGCAGCCATCAATGACGAAGCGGATGATTACGTGGACGGAATTTCGACCAATGATATGTTAGCTAATTCCGAACAGGATGACATGTCCGATTTGGGTATGCCCGAACTTGATAATACGGATATGGGCTCTCCGATGGATGATTCGGATACAGTCGAAGTATAACAATCCGCCTTGCCTAAGAGGGGTGAGCCTTGTGTGCTAATGGCAGCATGCAGGCCGAACCGTCCAGGCCAGAAATTCGTCTCAAGGGCATCGCCGCGGCTCCCGGTGTTGGTCGTGGTCCAGTGTTTTTACTTCAAAAGGGCATGCCAGTCATTACCTGCGTTAAGGTATCTGATCTTGAAGCGGAAATTCGTAGATTCGAAGACGCACTGGTCGCCACTCGTCATGAAATCACTCACTTACGTGATAAAGTTGTTAACGAATTGGGTGAATCTGAAGCCGCCATTTTTGATGCACACTTATTAGTTTTAGAAGACGTTGCTCTGATTGATGAGGTGGTGAAAGAGGTTCGTTCTTCGAGTTTTAATATTGAATTTTGTTTTCAGGAAGTTGCGCAACGCTACATCGATATTTTTGAAAAGATGGAGGATGATTTCCTCCGTGAACGCGCTTCCGATATTCGCGATGTAACCAGTCGCGTGATGAATCAGTTGGTCGGCATGAGTCCGCAACGTTTGGGCACACCACAACTGAAACAAGTAGTGGTCGCAAAAGACTTAACACCTTCCGAGACAGCTACATTGCCCACCGATGCAGTCGTTGCCTTCGTTACTGAAGAGGGTGGTCGTACGGGTCACTCGGCGATTATGGCTCGCTCGCTCGAAATTCCAGCCGTCGTCGGCGTGCGCGGATTGCTCGATGCTGTGAATGAAGACGATGTGATTTTAGTGGATGGTGAATTAGGACTCGTTGTCATTAATCCCAGTGCCCAGACCATCGAGAGTTATCAGGCCAAAGAGCTTACTATTCAAAATCGCCGTGATCGCGTGATGAAAGAAATCGGCCTGCCCGATCGCACGCTCGATGGCGTAAGTTTTAGTCTTCAGGCTAATATCGGTGGGCCCGAAGACATGGAAGATGTGAGTCGATACTTCGCACACGGGGTAGGGCTTTATCGTACCGAAAATTTATTTTTACGTCTCGATGCCTGGCCAACGGAAGAAGAGCAGTATGAAGAGTATGCTGCGGTGGTTAAGCAATCGAACGGCAAAGTAATCACCTTTAGAACGCTCGATTTGGGCGGCGACAAACGCTTAGGCGATTTAACCGATGAGGCTAATCCATTCATGGGTTATCGCGCGATTCGACTTTGCTTGGATCGACCTGATATTTTTAGAACGCAATTACGTGCGATACTCCGAGCCGCTCTTTTAGGTCCCGTATCAATTATGTTCCCGATGATTTCAAGTCTCGAGGAACTGCGTAAGGCAAAAGAATTTCTCCGCGGTGTCGCCACAGAGCTTGCGAGTGAAGGCGTGACGCCCAAAGAAGTGATTCGTCTAGGCGCGATGATTGAAATTCCGGCAGCAGTGGCCGTCGCGGAAGAACTAGCCCAAGAAGTTGATTTCTTCAGCGTCGGTACGAACGATTTAGTCCAATATTTACTAGCAGTTGATCGTGGTAACCAAAGAGTCGCGACGCTTTATGAACCCGCGCACCCTGGATTTATCCGCACGATGGATAAGATATTTACTTCCGCTAAAAAGAATAATGTCGTTTCCGCCGTTTGTGGAGAGTTGGCCGGCGATTCCGTCTGGGCGCCGTTATTTGTAGGGATGGGTGTTAATGAATTAAGTATGACTCCATCCGCTATTCCAGATGTGCGATTCATTTTACGACACTCCTCACAAGCAGAATTAAAAACATTGGCCGAGAATGTACTTAAGATGACCGAGACTGCTCAGATCAAAAATCTGTTGAATGAGTTTTCACAAACAAAATTAAAGTTACGCTAATGTCATCGGAGCCCTTGCCCAATCCGCACATCGTAACGCTCAAGGGTTATATTCCCGGCGAACAACCGCAGGGTGGTGGCTGGATTAAATTAAATACGAATGAAAATCCTTACCCACCCAGTCCGCGTGTGGTTGAAGCGATTAAAAAGCATTTAGAAACCGACGGTGCGGCCTTAAGGCTTTATCCATCGCCCGATTCTGCACCGCTTCGTAAAGCTATCGCTGAATTGCATGGCTACAATGCTGACAACATCGTCGCAGGTAATGGATCGGATGATATCCTGAATTTATTAGTCAGGGCCTACGCGGACTCCAATCGTCCAATTGGCATGTTGGATCCGAGCTACTCACTTTATCCGGTCATTGCTGCGATTCAGGGAGCGTCCGTCGTTAAAGTGCCTATTACCCAAGATTTTACATTGGATATTAATGCGGTAGTAAATTCCGGGGCATCGATTTTTTTCCTGACTAATCCCAACGCGCCACTGGGGATTTCTTTCTCTGCAAAAAATATCGAAGAGTTGGCTCAAGTCTTTTCGGGTATCTTAGTGGTAGATGAGGCTTATGCCGATTTCGCCGAGGAGGACTGCACTAAGCTCCCACAGAAATATCCTAACGTCGTAGTCACTCGCACACTTTCCAAGTCTTATTCGTTGGCTGGAATGCGTGTGGGTTATGCGCTTTGTTCCTCGAAGGTAGCGGAAATTCTTCATCGAGTTCGCGATAGTTACAATGTCGATAGACTTGCCCAGGTTGCCGCGGTCGCCGCTCTGGAGGATCGCGAGTGGTTAAAGAAAAATATCGAAAAGATTAAAGCCACTCGCACTCGATTGATTGTCGAACTCACCCAACTCGGCTGGAAGATTAATCCCTCGTCGACGAATTTTATTTTAGCTAAACCCAGAAGTAAGACGCAGGAATTTTCGAGTGCGGCAGCGGAGTCGGCATTTAACTTTTTAAAAGAGCGAAAAATTTTAGTCCGTCGATTCCCGCATCATGCATTAACGGAAAAGTCTTTGCGAATCAGTATCGGGACCGACGCAGAAATGGACGGTTTTTTAAAGGTGGCAAGGGCTTGGGCGGAAGGGTGAGGTTGACATTCGTCCCTAAAGCGATGATTTCATTGGTATGACTGCACGAACTCGCCAAGCGACGATTCGACGTAATACCGCCGAAACCAAGATAGATTTATCGGTAAATCTAGACGGTACTGGCGTATCCGAAATCAGCACCGGGGTGGCCTTTTTTGACCACATGCTGACTTTGTTAAGTCGTCACGCGATGATCGACTTAAAAGTTAAAGCATCCGGAGACACCGATGTAGATTATCACCACACCGTTGAGGACGTGGGTATTGTTTTAGGCACTGCTATTAAAGAAGCCCTTGGCGACAAAGCTGGAATTCGTCGTTACGGATTCTTTATTCTGCCTATGGATGAAACTTTAGCTCGTTGCGTAATCGATTTGAGCAATCGCCCCATGATGATTTATCAGGCCGACATTGTTAATTTCATGGTCAAAGATTTTAACATCGCCCTTGTTCGTGAGTTTTTCCAAGGCGTTGCGAATTCATTAGGCTGCAATCTGCACTTAAAAGTAGAGTACGGCGAAGAACCTCACCACGTCGCCGAAGCCTTATTTAAAGCCTTTGCCAAAGCATTACGTGCCGCCGTCGAAATTGATCCACGTCAAGATGGACGCGTGCCTAGTACTAAAGGCACACTCGCTTAATTTGTGAGTACAGCAGATTCTCAGCCTCGTCCTCGTGTTGCGGTGATTGACTACGGCATGGGCAATTTGCGCAGTGTCAGTCGCGCTTTAATCGCTGCGGGTGCTGATGCTTATTTAGCAGCTAATCCCCGCGATGCTGAAAAAGCCGAAGCCGTTGTTTTTCCAGGTCAGGGCGCGATTACCGACTGCATGGATTGTTTGAGTCGCACATCCTTCGATAGTTTTTTGAAAGAGTGGATTAAATCCGATAAACCTTTTCTCGGAGTTTGTTTAGGTCTGCAGGCTTTATTTGAAAGATCCGAAGAAGGGAATCGCGCAGGGTTAGGAATTTTCCCAGGAGTCATTACACGTTTTGAGTCTATGCCGCGTTTACGCATCCCGCACATGGGTTGGAATGAGGCGATTTTTAAAGAATCGGGCCCGCTCACCGAGGGTATTAAGGTTGAGGGCGAGCCCTTTTATTTTGTCCACAGCTACCGTCTGGTTAAGACCGAGGAGTCGCTTGTTTGGTGCGAGACTGAATATGCTGGCCGATTTGTGAGCGGAATTAAGCGGGGAAGGGTATTGGCGACGCAGTTCCACCCTGAGAAAAGTCAGGTCAAAGGCTTGCAAATCTACCGTAATTTCCTGACTTTAGTGAACCGCTAAGGGTTCTCCCACGGCGGCCCATCACCGTCATGAGCTCAAAAAACGCTATTCTCAAATTGGACGACAAAGAAATTGTCCTCCCAGTCATCGTAGGCACTGAGGCCGAACGCGCTGTAGATATCCGTAAATTACGCGATGAGACTGGCTACGTAACTTTTGACGACGGCTATGCAAACACGGGCGCTTGCGAATCGAAAGTCACCTTCATCGACGGCGATAAGGGTCTGCTTCGTTACCGTGGTTACTCGATCGAAGAATTAGCCGAAAAATCTACCTTCATCGAAACGGCTTATTTATTAATTTACGGTGAGCTTCCAACCGCTGAACAACTCAAAAAGTTTAAAGCGCGTATTCTCGATAACTCTCAAATTCACGAAGGTCTGCGTATCGCCTTAAGCGGATTCCCAGGTAACGCACACCCGATGGCCGTATTGTCTGCAACTTTGAACACGCTCGGTTGTTACTATCCTGAGTTGGGTACTAATGAGCGTGCACATGATTTAGCTAAGTTCGACGAAACAGCGGCTGTATTAATTTCGAAAGTTCGTACCCTTGCAGCTTTGGCGCACCGATCCAAAGAAGGTGAGCCTCCTGTATATCCTAAGCCAGGTTTAGATTATTGCTCCAACTTCCTGCACTTACTCTTCTCGCAGCCTAATGCCGACTTTGTAGTTCATCCCGAAGTCGCTCGTGCCCTCGATTTAATCCTTATTTTACACGCCGATCATGAACAGAACTGTTCGACCTCTACAGTGAGAATGGTGGCGTCGGGTGGCGCTAATCTCTTCCCATCGGTTTCGGCCGGTGTGTGTGCTCTCTGGGGTCCCTTACACGGTGGCGCTAATCAAGCCGTGATTGAAATGCTCCAAGAAATTCATGACTCGGGTGATGACGGTTCGAAATTTATCGCCGATGCGAAAGACAAAACCAAACAAGTGCGCTTAATGGGTTTTGGTCACCGCGTTTACAAGAACTACGACCCTCGCGCTAAGATTATCAAAGCTCAGTGCGATAAAGTTCTCAAAGTTCTTGGAATCAACGATCCACTTCTTGCGATTGCGATGCGCTTAGAAAATGCGGCGTTAAACGATCCCTACTTTAAAGAACGCAATCTCTATCCGAATGTAGACTTCTACAGCGGTATTATTCTGAAGGCGATTGGTATACCGACCGAAATGTTTACCGTCATTTTTGCGATTGGCCGTATGCCTGGATGGATTTCTCACTGGAAGGAAATTGCCGAGACGCCTAAGCAAAAGATTCATCGTCCGCGACAAATCTACGTCGGTAACACTGAACGTAAATACGTGCCGATTGAAAAACGTGGATAAGTTTTTAGTTCACCGTTTAAGTCTGAACTAAACTATGTCATCTCCACGTACCGAAGAAGCGCGCATTGCCGTTGTCATTCCAGCCTTTCGAGAAGGTGAGCGTATTGCGCGCGTCGTTCGAGATGTGAAATCCTTTGTTCCCGTTGTCGTGGTGGTGGATGATTGCTCACCCGATAATACCTCGGATGAAGCGAATTCTGCCGGTGCTGTGGTCGTTAGACACGAAGTGAACAAAGGTAAAGGCGCGGCCCTAAAAACAGCTTTTAAGAAGTTAGCGGAAATGGGTTATGACTACGGAATAACGATGGATGGCGATGGTCAGCACGATCCTCAGCAACTGCCTTTATTTATAAAAGAAATCAAAGAATCAAATGCGACGATGGTGGTCGGTAATCGTTTTTCCAATGCCCAAGGCATGCCCAAGGTTCGTTGGTTGGTGAATCGCAGTATGTCCTGGCTCATCAGTAGAATTTGCCGTTGTTCAATCCCGGACACACAGTGTGGCTATCGTGCGATTGCCGTAGCAAATCCCTCCGTCTTAGCTGCCAAAAGTGATCACTTTGATTACGAGTCCGAAGTTCTTATTTTAACTGCCCGAGCTAAGGGTGTAATTCGCAGTGTTCCGGTGAAAACTATTTACCAAGGCGAAGTGAGTAAGATTCGCCCACTGCGTGATACCATTCGCTTCTTTAAATTACTTTGGCGAATTTAATTAGGGTTTAGCAGACTTAAACTCTTGAGCGTAAATTCGGAAGACTGAACGACCAGGTTTATCGCCGGTTGTACCTAGGAGTTCACAGTGTCCTTTGACGGATGAGACTTCACTGTTGTTCAGTAATTCAAAGTCACGCTTTTCGCCGATACAAAGGACGGTTCCTTTTTCTTGGACGAAACTGAGTAATTCATTTTCTAACTTTATCTGGCGTAAGGCGTGGTAAGAATAGAAAGGATAGAATGGACGGAAATTATCCTTAGCTTTTCCTTCTTGGATAGCCGGTGATCCCACAAATATCGCGGTGGGTTTTTCTTTGAGATAGTAGTTCGCGGCACGGCCAAGGAAGCTGCTCGTAATCACCGTTTCGTTTGGCTGACGTGCCTTCGCGGCGATAACGCAAATATCGTGACTACCCACGGTGCCATCGAGTCGATCTTCAATCCAGAAGAACGCTACGAAGATTAAGATAAGACTGAAAGACGTCGAGAAGGCCACCCAGCCAAATGGTTTTTTACGAATCGCACAAATACCTGCTAATGTCAGCGGAATGCCCAATGCAATCAGCTGAGCCAGGAACGGCATGGAATTGGGATGAAACACCGGAGTATACCAAAGTAACAAGACGCCTTCGATCAGTGTGAAAATGGATACGAACCAAAATTCTCGACGTGTAAAACCATGATTGATCCAGCGCTCGAGGGTGTGACCAGCGAGCAAGGCTACGGGTACAAAGAGGAAGAAAATATAACTCGGAATTTTAGTCTGAGCTATGTTCATGAAAATATAGGACGGAATCAGCCAACAGAGAATTAAGCAGAGTCCTTTGTGCTCTCGTAAGTCTTTAAAGGAAGTGCGAACGTTTTGCCAAATGGCGGCGAGGGTGAGTGGAATCCATGGGAGAGTTCCGCCGATTAAAATTTCTAAATAATAATACCAATTGTTATTTCCTTGGTGTTCGGAGTGGAAGAAACGATCCCAGTTTTCGTGAACGAAGAATGAATTCCAGTAATAAGCCCAGCCGGTTCCTTGTGCGGTGGGACCCGATTGGTGAAGCGTGAACATCGCTAGATACCAAGGCGTCGCAATCACTAGCCAAAGGGGAATGCAGATCGCTAGACTCTTGGCTGACCAAGGTTGTTTAAGCTTTTGAATCCAGCCGTAGGACAAGCCCGCCATCATCACGAAAACTAAGCCCTGTGGGCCTTTGGTGAGCATGGAGAGGGCAGAGGCGACCGTGAGGGCAACCAGCCATTTGAGTCGATTATCCTCGTCGTGAAATGCCCTCCAGAGGCAGAAGATGCTCGTTGTTATAAAAACTGTATGAGAAATGTCGGTGAGCATGAGGCGCGACATGACCACGAACATGGACCCCGTTGCGAGAACGACGGCGGCGAGAAATCCAGCAGTCGGCGAAAGGAGTTTTCGTCCGATTCCCCACGTGAGAAAAACTAAAAATGTCGCAGCAAGTGTTCCAGGAAGTCGTGCCGCAAATTCGTTATCACCAAACACCGTTTGGGATAGGCAGGTTTGCCAGTAAAATAAAATCGGTTTTTCAAATTGAGGTTCGCCGAAGAGACGTGGAGTCACCCAATCACCGCTTTGTACCATCTCACGAGTGGTCATCGCGTAAAATGGTTCATCGGGATCAATCAGTCCGAGGGTGCCGAGTCTCCACCAAAATAAAAAGAATACCAGGACGGCTAAGACGAAGGCTTGAACGCGTGTTGAATTTAGAAAGGAAGGCATTAGGCAGAAAAATTATAGGGTTCGGTGGTTTGAGCGAATTGTGAAAATCTACTTTGGCTTAAAGCCATTTGGGTTTTGTGACAAAGAATTGCTTGGAGTTTTTTATCCTGCTCCACGGGACTTAACTCAAGTTTGATTTGTGGTTTGGGCTTTTGGGTAATCTTCATTAACCAAGGTCTATGAATTAAATAGGTTAATACCGGACATTTTAACGAAGCTTCGGTGAGTGCGGTTCGTCCGAATAAATGCGTCGCTCGATGATCGGAATGTCGGTCAAATTCACTGGGGACAACGAGCAGGGTGGGCTGCCAGGCGATAAACTCGTTGGTTAAGACTTCTAAAAGATGGTGGTCGCCTTCTTTCCAGAGATTTAAAATTCCAGCGTCGGGCAGACCGAGGTAAGTGGCCGCTACTTTACCGCCGCCAAGAACTTGCAGAGAGTTTTCTGCTTCGGTTTTTCTTCGATCGCCCCAGCGTTTTCTTTCTTCTGGTCCGATGAACCATCTTTTTTCCAGATACCTTTGAGGCCACGGATTGTTGTCTCCGTTCGTAATAAAAATAACTTTAATTTTCGCTCCTTTCGCGAGTGCTTGTTGGATTAATCCACCTGTGCCGAGACATTCGTCGTCGGGGTGAGGAGCCAGAATTAAAATGCGAGCATCCTGTTGCAGTAGGTTCTCAAGGGCGTTGGCTGCTGCAACATTCTCCATGTAGGTTTATCGATGTCGGGCAGGGCTTTTATGGCAAGAAGTTAACCATCCGCACAAAGGGGGAGAGCCGATCGTTTCCGATCGGCTCTCCGTCTGTTGAGTCATATACTATAAGCCGGATTCTGTCTGAGGGGGTACTCACCTTGCCTCTGCGTATTCATTTCTCTGACGTTTAAGTCTCGCCTTGCGGCGATGCGACAACCCGGAGCCTCGGTGGGTGACCTAGTAGCGGCTCCTGTTTATCTTGCACCGGATTGGGTTTACCTTGCCTCCGCGGTTACCCTTGGAGCGGTGGGCTCTTACCCCACCTTTTCACCCTTACCGTTTCCCTTGCGGTAGCGGCGGTATCTTCTCTGTGGCACTGTCCGTCACGGCTTGCGCCGTGCCCCGACTTGCGGCGGGAATCCTACCCTGTGGTGTCCGGACTTTCCTCACGGTTTAACCCGTGCGAATACGCATATATGACTGTCCAAACAATCTACCTTTTATTCCTTAATTTGAAAAGTTAAAACTCCGCCCACCTCAAATTGAACGAGTTTTTTAACCTCAAATAAGAAAAATATTTCTAAGAATGGTCGGGCGTAATTTGTGCAAGAACCTCTTTCGCAGATTTTTGTAACTGATCCCAGCGTTCCGAAAATCCGCTTTCAGTATTTGAAATGAGTCGAAGGGTACTCCGCCATTCGAGCAGAGCTCGTTCTAAATCGCCACGACCTGGTCCGCGTCCGTCAGGCTCAGTCGCTTGACTGATTTTATGATGCAGTGCGAAATCTTTTAATAATTCTGCACAGCCTTCACCAAAACCATCGGGCAATCCATCGTGCAAATAGCCTTCAGCCGTAAGAGATTTATAGGTCAGACGACAACAGGCACCGAGTCGACTGGAGTTTCTTGCAATCGCACCCAGTCGGTCTCCAGCACGAAGCTCCGCAAGATCCCAACATAAGTCTTCCACATTATATGCTTCGTCTTCGAGTGCAGCCGCTACCGCGAGTCCTTCGCCATGTTGAAAGAGTGACGCAATTCGTCCACGTACGGTTGGAGTTCCATCGGCTTGAATAAGTTTAAGCTTCAGCCAAAGTTTTCCTGATTGTGCGGTGAAGAGTTGTGACTGATTAGTACCGAGAACATTCTTAAGATTAATATCTTCTTTTTCGGTAAAGCGCCGGTCGGGATTAATTAAGTTTTCTTCCTGCGCATCAGGAATCACTCGGACCTGAGCTGCCGAATAATCTAATTTAACTAAAACAGTTTCGCGTTGAATTTGAATTCCCTCAATCGGACGTCCACCTTGCGTGAGCTGAGGCAAAAGCGGCAAAATTTCTTTTTCGATTTGTTCAAGGGTCCAAATCTTGGTCTGTGGTTTCTTGCCCGCCCACTTTTGAAGGGCTTTTCGTAGCCATTCCACGGGCGTTAAACCATCGGTCTCATTCGTCTTAGGGAAATGGGCTAGGGGAACGATTCGACCATAAAAAGTCACATCATTCTCCTGTCTTATTTTACAGGGTGTTCCGTAGGTAACGGCTTTGAGTGAGTCGGGTTTTGTAAGTGCCGGATACCATTCACCTTTAATTCGGATCAGTGCTTCGCTCATAGGAACAACTTTGCTTGGACGTATTCGTTGCCAGATTCCGTTTCGTCCTAACATTTCTTCAACACGACGAATGGTGCCCGGAAGTTCTTCTGAGGGTGCAGTTTCTATTTCGCTTAAATGGTTAAGTCCTAACTCAATCGTTTCACGCGTGAAGAGACTTTGCACAAATTTCTGTGCTGATTCTTTAGGTTTATCCGAGTGACGCATCACCGTAAGAATAGCCGGCCAGTCTAAACCTTTGCTGCGTTTGATTTGTAATGGCTTCGCTTCACCAAGTCGGGGTGAGTCACCCGACCACACTGCATAACCTTTTTCATCGAGTCCACGTCGACCGGCCCGACCAAACATCTGCAATAATTCATCGGGTCGAATCTCATGTTCTGCATGTTCACTAGTATATTTTCTATCGGTAACGAGCACCGAACGCAGAGAGAAATTAATGCCTGCAGCGAGTCCAGTGGTCGCCACTACGACGTCTAATTTACCAGATTTTGCCCAGGGTTCGATGAGTTCGCTGCGTTGTTGATAGGTTAATCCGCTATGATGCAGACCAACCCCTTGTCTTAATAATTTATATAAATCATCGCCCGCTAACTTTTTTTGTTCTGCGGTTAATTGTGGTCCGTTGCCCAGTGGAAGGGCATAGGCGATATCTTTGGCAATTTGTTCAGCAGCTTTTCTTCGTGGCGCAAAAACTAAAATCGGTCCGAGGTCGGACTGCAGACCTTTAATCACTGCTCGTGCAATACTACTACGAACTCCTTCTGGTTCTTTTGTTTCTAAAGCGTCTAACCAGATTTCTTCTAGGGGAACAGGTCGACGGTGTTCTTCGATTAGAGTGACATCGCGTCCGAGCGAGCTCAGCCATTCAACGACTGATTTAGGATTAGCCACACTACCGCTGAGTAAGAGAATTTGCGTGGTCTTCGGAGCGAGGGCTAAAACAGTTTCGTAGGCCGCACCGCGTCGATTGTCGGTGAGCATTTGATATTCATCGATGACTAGTAAATCAGGTCCCTTATTTTCTAAAAATTTCTGACGTTGGGTTTCGAGGGTGGCTACGATGATCGGTGCATTTAGATTTTCGCTGATATCACCGGTAGCGATACCGACATCCCAGCCTAGATCGGACCATTCGGCCCGCTTATCGTTTGCGAGGGCACGGGTCGGGACCGTGTAGACCGCTTGGCCTTGATGGCCGCCCTTAATAAATAATTCAAATATATGGGTCTTTCCTGAGCCCGTTGGTGCTTGTACGATTACGTCTTTCCTTGCACGGAGGGCGCGAAGGGCGGTCTGCTGCCAGACGTCGGGTAGAATGAGACGTTGTTCCGACATATCTACTTTTCAGCAAACCGTGCTCGAACTTAGACGCAAGCCAATGGGTGTTTGCGATTGCGACAATCGGAGACCGTGTGCTAATAATTACCCACATGCCTATCAATAAGGACCTAGTACAAGGACTTAAGAAAGTGGATCGCGACCTCGCGTTCATGATGGAGTGCTTTGTCGAAGTCCTTGAGCAACTTGGCCACAAAGATTTAGCCGGTACTTTGCCCTGGATGGGTAAACGTAAATTACGTGGCGTCCAAATTTTCTCGTACCGTGGTGTACAAGCTTACTCGATTGCGTTTCAGTTGCTGAACATGGTGGAAGAAAATGCTTCCGCTCAATCCAGACGTCTGCGTGAAGATAAAAACGGACTCGCCTCCGACCCTGGTTCATGGGGCAAAGCTTTTAATCGTCTGCGTGATCAAGGTCTGACTGATAAACAAGTCGCTAAACGTTTAAGCGATATTCACGTGGAGCCAGTTTTAACTGCGCACCCCACCGAAGCTAAGCGTGCAACCGTTTTAGAAATTCACCGCGAACTCTATAAATTATTAGTTCGTCGCGAAAATAGCATGTGGACCGCAGCCGAACAGCGTGCAATTCGTGATGAAATCAAGGTCGCGCTTGAACGCCTTTGGAGAACCGGTGAATTTTATCAGCAAAAGCCCGAAGTTCAGTCTGAGCTTCGTAACATTAACTATTTCCTATCTAAGGTTTTCCCTGATGCGATTTTTAGCATGGATTTACGCATGCGCCAAGCCTGGGAAGAGGCTGGTTTTTCGCCTGAAAAAATTGAGCACCCTGATGCTTTACCTTTAATCACCCTTGGAACTTGGGTCGGTGGCGATCGCGATGGTCACCCTTTAGTCACTGCTGAAGTTACCACCAAGGCCTTAAATCTTTTCCGCACCACGGCACTCAATATTGTAACAGAGCGACTCGAGATTCTTGGTCAGCGTCTTTCTTTAGGTGACCACTTACAACTTCCTCCCGCCGTATTTATTAAACAGGTCGATAAGCATGCCGCCGCACTCGGTGAAGCGGGTGAGCATGCCGTAGCTCGCAATGTGGGCGAAACTTGGAGACAGTATATTAATCTTATTCGTCTTCGCATGCCACCTGCCGTGGGCGAATGTCCCGCTGGTTTACACAAGACTCCCGAAGGTATTGTCGCCGACTTACTTTTCTTAAGAGAAACTTTAGTTGAAGTCGGCGGTGCACAGATTGCCCGCTACGAAATCGATCCTTTGATTCGTTTCTTACGTACCTTCGGTTTCCACATGGCGACTCTAGATATTCGTCAGAATAGTGCCTACCACGACAAAGCGATTTCACAGTTAATGACGGTCGCTGGTTTAGATGATACTGATTATCCAAACTGGGATGAATCTCGTCGCCTAGGTTTCTTGGATTCAGAGCTACGTTCAACCCGTCCCTTTATTCGCTCTCAAGAGAGTATCGGATCTGAGGCCGATGCTGTCATCGCCTGTCACCGCGCTTTAGTTACCCACATTAATCAATACGGTTCCGAGGGCTTAGGTTCTTTAATCGTGAGTATGACTCGCTCGGTATCCGACTTACTCTCCGTCTATTTAATCGCTCGTGAAGCAGGTTTAACCGCCGGCGGATCCGACAGTCCTTACTGCTTACTTCCCGTTGTTCCACTTTTTGAAACCATCGGCGACTTAGAACGTAGTACCGCGATCTTAGATGATTTCCTTTCGCATCCGTTTACTCGTCGCACCCTCGAGATGCGTCGCGACGCCGGAATCACTCGTGGATTAACTCAACAGGTGATGATTGGTTATTCCGATTCCAATAAAGACGGTGGTATTCTCGCCTCGCTCTGGAATCTCTATCGCGCTCAACAGAATTTAACTAAGGTAGGGGAGAAGCACGGTGTCCGTATTGTCTTCTTCCACGGTCGTGGCGG
>JBAXUJ010000120.1:0-3854 GCA_037129735.1 Opitutia bacterium
TACCGCGTGATTCGCCGCCCTCTTCACCTTCCATATCTTCTGGGCGCTCTTCTTCGTCCCACTTCAATTCTTTATTAAGCTTATCGTCATCTTCAACTTCAGGTAAGTCGGCAATTTCTTCAGCCGCAGAAGTTGCACGAGCAGGCTTATCATCATCGTCGTCATCCGTCGGCACTTCGTGTCCGGCAGGTACGAATTCTAAAATGTCAGTAATTTCTTCGAAGGGATGGATATCGCGACCTTCAATCAAAGCCTGATTGCGCATATCGCCTAATTGTTCATCCACGTCTTCAATCGTTAATTTCTGCTCTAACTTGATTGTGTCATTAATGAATTTTACGCGGAGACGAGTAATGTGTTCAAGAAAATCGGCGTAAGAACCTTTTTCGCCGTCTTTAATATTGGGCAGCGCAAAGAGTAATTCTTCGGAATCGAGAATATGTTCAGCCACACGAGCGAGGCGGACGGTTTCGTCTTTATCTTTTTCGATTGAGTGAATTTGGAATGGCACGAAGGCCGCTTCGAGAATCTCATTCGAAAGACCATACTCACGCAGTGGGTCTAAATTATCCAGTATCCAAGGCAACTGATGGGGATCGAGAATACCGAGACCATCTGGGTCGTAATGTTTGGGGTCAGAATTTTCTTTAACCCACCAGCGGTTAGTATCTTTTTTAAGTCTAATTGTGCACCACGTGAGCTTGGATGAGGTAACGGCCATGGGGGAATGGAATTGTGGAAGTTCTGCGGAGAGTCAAGAGGGGTTGAAACATTGTTTTACCACTAGGATGTTCTCCGCTTCCCTTTCCGCCTATAACCGTTTATAGATTTAATATGTCAATTTTGTACGAAAAAGTCCTATCTAAGGCCTTTTATGCTATGGACCCGGAAACGGCCCATCAATGCGGACTGCGTGGAATGGGACTTATCGGAAGCATCGCCCCACTGCGCTGGCTTATGGAACGCGGACTTTCTCCCGAAGGAGCAAAACCTGTAAATGTTTTTGGATTAAAATTCCCTAATCATGTGGGTCTGGCCGCTGGGTTTGATAAAGACGGATTAGGCTGGCGCGGAGCAGCCGCCCTAGGCTTCGGTCACGTCGAAGTCGGCACGGTGACACGGCACGCTCAAGTTGGAAATGAAAAGCCACGCGTCTGGCGTTACCCCCAAATCAAAACTATCGTAAACGCTTATGGCTTTCCGAATGGTGGAGCTGAAACACTCCGCGATCGCTTAAAAAATCAGCCAGGTCGTGGCCAACGCGTCTGCCCTCTCGGCATCAATATTGGAAAATCAAAAATCACTCCGCTCGAAGAAGCCCAAGAAGATTATTTATTCTCCTTCAAACTTCTTGCTCCTTACGCCGATTACTTGGTCGTTAATATCAGCAGCCCCAACACGCCTGGATTGCGCGCCCTCCAAGACCGTGAACCACTGGTTAAACTTCTCAGCACACTCACAGTAGAAAATAAAAATACTTTAGGCGGCCCCGTACCTTTACTTTTAAAAGTCGCCCCCGATCTAAACCCGGCACAGCTAGAAGATATTCTTAGTGTTGTCAGCGAAACTAAGTTTGCCGGTATCATCGCTACCAACACAACCATCACTCGACCGCACGGAACCGAGGGATGTGAAACACGTGGTGGTTTAAGCGGGCAACCTCTTCTCGAAAAATCTCTTCAGGTGGTACGTTTTTTAAGCAAGAGCTCGAACGGAAAAATTCCGATTATCGGCTGTGGTGGGATAACCTCGGCCTTAGATGCAGGCCGATTTATGGACGAAGGTGCCAGCCTGGTTCAAGTATACTCAGGATTGGTTTTCCGAGGACCTGGCCTCGCTAAAGAAATCGCCCAAGGACTTTCCTGGCGTCAGCGTGCTTGGATTTAATTAAGGTTAAATTATTTTTTAACTTTAACCGGGATATGAACTTCGGACTGTTTTAAGAAAAACGGCACGAAAGGACTATTCCAATAGACACCATACGGCTCACCGATGACCTCAAGTTGCGACTGAGTTTTTAACCAGTCTTTGAGACGTTCCAAACCTTCTTCATAATTTTCCTTGGAGTAAGATCCGCGAATACCAATCGCTGCCACCGTACGCGCCTCTAAATTCTGCAATTCAACTTCGGCAGCGGGTTTTAAATCCGTACGTACCGCCGACGTCGCATCCATATAAAAAATCATCACTCCGGGATTAATTTTTGCTTCCACGGGAGCCGTCATGGGAATTTCTTTTTCGCGGATATAACTAAAAAGTTTTCCGAAAAGTTTATTGTTGGCTGAGAAATAAGGCTGTTCAGATTTTGAAATCATTAGGCGCGCTGCGGGTAATTCCTTAATCTCGATTTGGCCAGGTGCTGTTCGCGCATAGGCTTCACCCTCGGTGGCGCTAGCAAAACTAGGGATAATAGATGTCATAATGATAAGAAATTGGGGTAGTTTCATAACAATTAACTTATCCCAAAAATCGAGGTTTGCAAACCCACTCACACGATTGACGCTAGAGGCCTATTCGGTATTAAATATTCTGTTAAAACATGCCCAATCTTAAACCAAAACCTTCGTTCGGATCACTCCTCGGTCATAATTTCTTGACTGGCATGTTCTTGGTTTTGCCTATCGGACTCACGCTTTACGTAGTCACCATTTTAATCGGACTCGTTGCTTCACCTGTACAGACCTTAATTCAAAACTTACTGCCCTTTTTCTATGATGAAAATGCGAAGTTGCCTGACTTCCAATCCGGACCTGCCCACGTTGCCCTCGTTCTGATTTCAGCACTCATCATGGCCGTCATCCTGATTATACTCGGATGGCTCTCCAAACGTATTTTCGGTAAAATATTTAATACATGGATTAATAATATCGTAGAACGTATGCCTGGACTAGGCGCGCTCTATAATACGATTCGCCAAATGGTGGATGCCTTGAGCGGAAGAAATAAAGATACCTTCCGTCGCGTCGTACTCGTGCAATACCCCAGACCTGGCTGCTGGAGTATCGCTTTTATCACCAATGAGCAACCGGCAGTACTTTCCGAAGCTATCGGTGAAAAAGTAGTGAATGTCTTTGTGCCCTCTGCCCCTGCTCCCACCGCTGGATTTGTCCTACAAGTGAAGGCCGATGAAATTAAGGAAACAAAATTAACCGTTACAGAAGCACTTGGGCTTCTGATGAGTTTCGGCTCAGTTGTACCTCAGCCAAAAAATAAAGAGTAATTACGAATGTCATCGGCCACCCTGCGCTGTCTCATTCTCGGACGTGATCCCTCGGGAGAATCTCACACTCTTTTAACTTTTCTGGAACCACAGCAAGGACTGGACCGTTGTTTGATTCGTCTTACGCGAAGCAAGACGACGACCGCGCCCGATTTATTTGATGAGTGTGAAATACAAATCGAAAAATCTAAAGACGGCGGTACCCGCTTCGCGAAAGATTATCGATTAATCACCCGCCACCAAGGCATCGCCAAAAATCACCGCACCCTCGAACGCGCCTGTCGCCTAGCTTCAATGATTCGGAAAAATCCGCCGCCACCCGAATCTGCCCAAGTCTGCTATCACATCGCCATGGAAACCTTTGCTGCCATGGCCGAACGTCCGCGCCCCGATGCCGCTTATTTTAAGGGACTTTGGTTGATGATTAAAGACGGTGGCTGGCCCGTGCATGAACAATGGCTGGCACGCCTGGGTAATCGTCAGGAGTTAGCCGGAAGCATCCTCACCCAACCACTCGATGCACAAACGTGCGACGAAGAAACAGTCGCTAAACTCTCAACCGATTTAGAACATTGGGCCGCGGGAGAAATTCACTTCGTTCTGCCGTAATGCGTATTGATATTAAAACCAAACG
>JBAXUJ010000121.1:0-3754 GCA_037129735.1 Opitutia bacterium
GGAAATTTAAATGCGACAGCCCAGTGTGGAAACTTACTGGTCGTGCCCGTGCGTTCTTGGTCGGCGATGCGATTAATTTTTACGACGGCACCATCAGTCGGGAAGGGAAGTGTGCGACGGAAAGTGTCTAGGTGCTGAATAGCCTTCCAGGCGTTATCGATTCCTTTTTGCACTCCGATATCGTCACGGATTGGAAAGCCCCACGCTTTTAATTGGTCTTTAAACTCTTGTAAGGTTTTGAAGGTGGCAGGATCGCAAGCACCGAGACCATAGCAGACGATACTCAGCTGACGTTTTTTAGCTTCATCGGTGTCGAGAAGTTTCACCGTACCTGCAGCAAGATTTCGGGGATTCGCATAAAGCGCTTCGCCTTCCGCTTCACGTTCGCGATTCAATCTCTCGAACTCACTATTCTCCATGTAGATCTCGCCACGCACCTCGAGTAAATCGGGTGCACCTTTAAGAGTTCTCGGAATAGATTTAATTAAAGCGACATTATGGGTGACATCATCGCCGCGAGAACCGTTTCCACGAGTGACGGCACGGATAAATTTACCCTTTTCGTAGGTGAGCGATACGGCTACGCCATCAATTTTTGGTTCGACCACGAAGTCCATTTTGGGGTCACCGAGGATTTTGAATAGACGATCCCCGAAGGCCCGGAATTCTTTTTCATCGTACGTATTATCCAATGAAAGCATCGGCTGACGGTGGTCGCGCTGTTGGAATCCTTCCGCTTGGTCGTCGCCAATACCGAGGTCGGACCCAGCGAATTCAGGATACTCGCGTTCCAGGTCGCGCAACTGGTCGACCATTTGGTCGAATTCAAAGTCCGTGATTTCGGGATTATTTTTCTTCCGATAAAGCTCCTCGTGGCGCATGACCTCTTTGCGCAGAGCGAGGATTTTTTGTCGGATATCTTCGGACATAATAACGAGATTAATACTAGAGAGTTAGGGCACAAAGGGGAAGGAGGTTTTTCCTCTAAGTTAAAGACCCTGCTAAATCGTGCTGGATATGACACAAAAACATTAGGCAAATGAAGACATGATCGGGCGATGGCTCAGAGGGCTGATTTTAAGATTTCGAAAGCCCGAAAGTTTGGGTCAACGCGGGGAGCGTTTGGCGGAGAAGTATTACCGCGATCAAGGTTGTACCATCCTTGCAAGAAATTGGAGGTACGGACAGGACGAGCTCGATTTGGTTGTTTTGGATGGAGTCGTCTTGGTCTTCGTGGAAGTGAAGACGCGGTCGGTCGATTGGGGTGGGGTGGGTTATCGCGCGGTCGACCAAAGAAAGAAAACAGCCCTCCGTCGGGCGGCGATTGGGTGGTTACGTCAAATAAGTCCCGTTCCCCATAGGCGTTTTGACATAGTCGAAGTTCTGGTTTGCCAACAGGGAAACGTACGCCTCCTTCAACATAAGGGTGTACCCCTTTTTCGAAAGCATCACACTTGAATCCGATGTCCGACACTGACCGTCATCCATTTCTCGCAGGTTTAAGCAAGCACCGCGGTGCCCAGCCTACCTGCCTCATCATTTTCGGCGCCTCAGGCGACCTCGCTTCGCGCAAACTACTTCCCGCTCTCTACAACCTGGCCGTCGACAGTCTGTTGCCTTCAGATTTTTATTTAATTGGTTTTGGCCGTAAGCCGATTCCTGATACCGATTTCCGAACCTCGTCCGCGACCGACATTTCCAAGTTCTCCCGTCGGGAATATCGCGCCGATATTTGGAAGCGCGTGAGCGATCAAACTTTTTATCAAGCGGGTGGTTATGATGAACCCGCCGCTTATGAGAGTCTAAAACAAAAAATCGCGGTCGCCGAAAAATCAGCCGGACGTCCTCTACAACTAGTATTCTACGTTTCGACTCCGCCTACGGTCTTTGAATCGATTTTAGAAAATTTAGGAAAATCCGGTTTAGCGGCCCGTGGTCAGGGCACCGCCCTTGAAAGTAAGGTAATTATCGAGAAGCCTTTCGGTCGAGATCTGGAATCGGCCGTCCAATTAAACAAAGTAGCCGCTAGCAATTTCCTCGAGCCTCAGATTTATCGAATCGACCACTATTTAGGCAAAGAAACGGTACAGGATTTATTGGTACAACGTTTTGCGAATCCGATTTTCGAACCACTCTGGAATAATAAACACGTCGACCACGTTCAAATTACGGTAGCCGAAGAGTTGGGCGTGGGTTCACGCGGTGGCTATTATGATCACAGCGGTGCCACGCGTGACATGTTACAAAATCACACCATGCAGCTGTTGGCATTAACGGCGATGGATCAACCCGCTTCACTTTCCGCTGAACATATTCGTGATGAAAAAGTAAAATTACTGAAATCCGTTCAGCCTTTACGTCTCGGACCTAATGGTGATGCCGTGCGTGCGCAATACACTGCCGGATTATCGGGCGGTGAAAATGTCATCGGCTATCACCAAGAAAAAGATATTCCGAATCACTCTTCGACCGAAACTTTTTGTGCACTGCGTCTGACGATTGATAACGCGCGCTGGGCGGGCGTTCCATTTTATATGCGCTCGGGTAAACGCTTAGCCCGACGTGTTTCCGAAATTGCAGTTCAATTTAAACAGCCCGTTACAGGCCTATTTGCTGGGGATTCGCGCTATGATATCGCCCCTAATCGCCTCGTGATTCAGATTCAACCTGATGAAGGTGTGACTCTGGTGATGAATTCGAAAGTGCCTGGTTTAGAGCCTCGCACGCAACCTGTGCGATTGAGTTTCCGTTACGCAACCACCTTTGGTTCGAATACGCCTGAAGCCTATGAGCGTTTGATTCTCGATGCGATTGTCGGTGACCGCACTTTATTTATTCGTGGTGACGAAACCGAAGCTTCGTGGCGTCTGTTTACACCTCTCCTGAAAAGTTGGGAGCAGTTAGGTAAATCAGGTGTGGAAACTTATGCTGCAGGATCTTGGGGTCCAGCAGGAGCTGACGATTTATTGTCGGCGAATGGACACAGCTGGCGCAATGCCGGTCGATAATCCATGGCTCATCCCATTTTAGATAATCTGTCGGGCTTTCCCTTAAAGGTGTCGGAAGCACTCCATGCACTTGATAAAGCGTGGGCGGAAGAGGGTGAAGAAGCATCGCGTGCGTCGCAGATGAATTTAATTTTAATGTTCGGTGCGAAGGTAACACCCGCCGATGCCCAAGCTCGCTTCGATGAAGCCGTTTTATTTGCGCAGCGTTATCCTTGTCGCGTCATTGTTTTAGCCGCACGTCCAAAGGCTGAAGCCCACGCGCCGTTAGAAGCCAAAGTAAATGTGGTTTGTTTCTTTGATCCGAATCGTCGCGGTAAACGTTGTTGTGAAGCGCTGATGTTAGCTCACGGCGAACCTACCAACGAACTTGAGTCACTGGTATCGACCTGGCTCGAGGGTGATTTACCGGTGAATCTTTGGGCACATGGAGTCACTGATGAAGAGATGGAACCATGGCTCGTTTGGACGAAGCGTTGCCGTCGTATTGTCGCCGATCGTACGATCACGGGAAACGATTTTTTCTCACTTCCATTTCCGAAAGCCTCTGCCGTTCGCGATTTATCCGTCGCTCGTTGCCTGCCTGTCCGTCAGGCCATCGGACAATTTTTAGCGGCGCATAAACCTGAAGTTTTAGTGAAAGGTTTAAAGACCGTGACCATGAATCACACACCATCGGTGCGTGGTGAAGCGATGGGCTTATTAAATTGGATGCGTGATTGCTTGGTCGAATGTTCCAAAGTCGCTCA
>JBAXUJ010000122.1:0-3744 GCA_037129735.1 Opitutia bacterium
ATTAGAAACAAAAAGTTCTACAGTCATAGCCGTGGAACCAGTCCCTCCAGTTTGCACCCAATGCAAAAAACCCTGCACACTTTTCGTTACGTTAGTGGCGGGCGGAAAGGCTATGACTTACTCTTGCTGCGCCCATTGCCCCAGTTCCATGACATCACCCAAGGCGGGCAGCCTGCCCTCGCAAATCTTAGGCATAACGCTGGATATACCTATGCCCAAAATCCAAGGCTCTTGCCCATCCTGTGGCTTCCGTTGGGAGGACTTCGCACGCACCCATCGCATCGGTTGCCCTAAATGTTACGAGGCCCATACGCAGGACCTCCTGCCCACTCTTTCGCGAATTCAGCCAGGCATTTCGCATTCGGGTCGACGTCCACAGCCTTCCGAAATGGATTTAAAAAATCGCCTACAAAAAGCGAAAACCGAACTCGCTCAGGCCGTAAAAAATGAAGATTTTGAAACGGCCGCGGCCTTAAGGGACCAGATTGCTGAACTAGATACGAAGGTTTCGACAAAATAATCTTTGCCTTACGCATTGCTCGTGAGCCAAGTTTTACCACTCTTCGGCTTATGATTTCAGCTCCCACGGTTCTTGTTACCAATGACGACGGCATCGGAGCTGCTTTCTTTCAGAATTTAGTTCGAGCCTGCGTTAAACAAGGATTCCATGTTTGGGTGGCGGCACCTTCCGGAGAAAGAAGCTGGATTGGTCGGGCCTTTAGTCGACACCGCGAAGTCACCGTTTCATCTTATCCCAATTGCGGACATGAAGCTTGGGCCATTGATGGAACTCCTTCCGATTGCGTAAATATCGCTCTGGGAAATCTTTTAAAAAAGAAACCTGATGTCGTACTTTCAGGCATGAATATTGGCTTCAACGCCACCATGCCTTTGTGTCTGAGTTCGGGTACTCTTGCTGGTGCGACCGAAGGAAGCGCCTGGGGCCTCCCCGCCGTAGCCTGCTCATTCGATTTAGAACAAAGTGTCTTCGAAGCCGTTCATCGCAACCCGAGCGTTTGCCCAAGCAGCATACAGCCTCATCTCGATGCCGCCTGCGATCACGCCGCTGCCTTCGCTAAAAGCTTAGTCGGCAAACCAGTCACCGATTTACACGTTCACAGTTTAAATTATCCGAGTAAAGTAACTGCGGAAACCAAAGTTAAGAAAACCATTCCGGCATTGGTCCGACACAGCTCACTCTTTAAACCATCCGCCCTCGGATACAGTTTTGCTTGGAGCGATGGTGAAGTTATCAAGGCAGGAAAAGACACTGATTTAGCCACCATTGAAGAAGGCTTAATCAGTCACACCGTTTTTGATTTCGGCCAAGTCAGCCGACTCTAAAAATCAGTGAGCATCTTCGGTATGACTTTGATTTTCACCCTTGAATAATAAGGGTAAAATCAAAACTAAACCGACGATTCCAGCAGGCGCCCAAGTCTTAGTCAGCTCGTGGTGGGTTAAGAATGGCTCAAAGGCAACAAAGGTAGCATAAGCCAATCCACCTGCGATAGCGAGGAAGGCGAAGAAAGTTGAGGCAGCGGCATCGTAAGCACGACGTAGCAACGCAATGGAGAGAAATCCCGTAAAGAAAATGGCAGATAGAATAAGCAGGAAAATTGCAAAGGGAGCCCAACCTTCAACGGCGTGGTGATGAATTTTTTCAGCTTCTTTTTCCGCAGCTTCGACACCTTTAGCACGTGCTTCAGCAGTCGCCGCTTTTTCGTCGAAAGCTTTTCCTTTAGCAGCCGCTTTTAATTTCGAAAAGGTTTGATCCTGTACTTTTTGTGCAATCGCTTGCTCTTCTTCGTGAGCGCTCGAAGTGGGCAAGGTATTCGTCATAAACCCAAAACTTAACCAGGAGATCGCCGAAAAAACGACGGTGAGGAAAACCAGGTTAACAATTAAGCCGACGCGGCTTAAGGGTTTGGTTAAATCGAGCGAGAAGGTCATAGGAATATCGCAATAAGTAGGGGTAAAACGCTTTTCTTCAATTCCAAACTTGGAAAGATGCCCATTAGCGACTCAGTTATTCCAAGCATGTCAGCCCAACTTCCCGAAACCGTATTATTCGACCTCGATGGCACCTTAGTGGATAACTTTGAGGGCATCCATCAGTGTTATAATGATGTTATGAAACTCATGGGCTTACCGGGTGTAAGTTACGAAGAGATTCGTCGTGCCGTCGGTGGATCCGTCAACGTCACGGTGCAAAAATTAGCGGGCGAGGACAATGCCGTCACGGCTACCAAACTATTCCGCGAACATTTTCCCTCAGTCATGCTACAAGGGGTTAAAACTTATGAGGGATGTGAAGAGATTCTCACCGGCCTCAAAGCCCGCGGAGTGCGTACCGCCGTTTACACTAATAAAGATGATACGAACTCTAAAAAAATTATTAGTTATCTAAAAATCGATCATCTTGTTGACGGAGTCTTTGGCACCAATGTCCACCCTTGGCGCAAACCACAGCCAGAGTTCACGCATTTCGTTACCAGCACACTCGGAGCTAAGCCCGAAAGAACAATCATGATTGGCGATTCGCCTTTTGATATCGAAACCGCACGAAACGGTAAACTGGCCGCTATCCATTGCGTGGCCACAGGCAGTCATACCGTCGAGGAGTTATTGCCGTACGGTCCTGACACGGTGCATATCGACCTGCCCACGCTGCAAAAAACACTCTTTGGATTTTAAGGTTTTGTTTCGCTCATTAGACCAAGGAATGATTGGCTCTAACTATGTCACCCCCGCGCCAAGAATCTCGCGGACCTGAAATAACGCTTTCAGGTGTGGTCGAACGTATCTTGTGGTTGGACGAAGACACTTTTTTCACGATTGCGGAATTAAGTCCTGAAACGGGAGACAAAATTACGATTCTCGGAAATCTCTCCGGCGTTCAATGCGGCGAGACGGTTGAAGTAATCGGATTCTGGGAGCGACATCACCAGCACGGTGCCCAACTTCGCGTTAAATCTTTTACCTCACGCCTCCCCTCCTCGGTTCACGGTATCCGTAAATATTTAGGGAGCGGTTTAGTCAAAGGGGTCGGTAAAACTTACGCCGAAAAAATTGTCGCGAAATTTGGTGTCCGCACCTTTGATATTATTTCGAATCAATCAGCACGACTTCGCGAAGTCGAAGGCATCGGACCGGGACGTGCGAAATCAATCAAGGCCGCCTGGGAAGAACAAAAGGCTCTTCGTGAAGTCATGGTGTTTCTTCAAACTTACGGCGTCACCAACGCACTCTGCCTTCGTATTGTTAAGGCTTATGGCAACGACGCGAAAAAGATATTGATGAATGAACCGTATAAGGTTTGTCGTGAAGTCGAAGGCGTGGGATTTAAAACAGCCGATAAAATTGCACGAAACCTAGGACTGCCGACCGCTGGACCCCAACGGGTTGATGCCGGTATTATGCATACTTTAGAAGAACTTGAGGGCGAAGGCCACAGTGCATTCCCCGAAGTTGGCTTACTCGAAAAAGCCACCGCCTTGCTCGAAGTAGATTACTCCATCGTGCAAGATCGTTTGAAAGTTCTGATTAAAGAAAATTCTGTCAGCTTACTTGAAACGAATGGCGTTCGCCTGATTCAACTTCGTGCACAGGAAAATGCTGAGCGTTCAATCACCGCATCACTGCGCAGACTGACTAACACTCCAAGCAATCTACCACCGATCATTGCGGATAAGGCTGTGGTGTGGGCTCAAGATCGTGCGGGCTTTACTTTCTCGGAGGCTC
>JBAXUJ010000123.1:0-3741 GCA_037129735.1 Opitutia bacterium
AAGCGAGGGCTCCGGAGAAATCGTGGGTATAATTATAATATTCTAAATCGATGACGTTGTCTTCCGTTTTATAAATCGCTTCGATGCCTGAGCGACTTCGTCCGTAGCTACCTGCAACGCTTGAATGCGAAACCACCTCTTTGGATTGATTCTGCCAATCCAACATCACGATCCACGGTTTGACTGCGGGAACTTCTGCTGCTCTCAATCCCATTACCGATGAAGTTAGGAGTATTACTTTAGCAATTTTAGTCAGAGACATTCGCATCAATTTGTAGAACTTTAGAATTAATTGAAATGATAGCAAGTGGCATGAAAAAGCTCAGTTTGTACTGGGGTATAAATAGGACCCCGTACCCCTTAAAATCCGACAAATTACCCCCAGAGATTGACCCAAATGCTCGAAAAGAGGCAAATGAAGGGGTGGGTTAAGCACAAATTTAGTCAAATTTAGCAAGTCTACCCCCTTCTGGCTACTTGGCACAACCATTGCGATTAGGGACATGCCATGAAATCATTATTAAGAACCCTAACCATACTTGCTTTCGCAGCGATGCCCTTCTGGGCCGCCGCTGAAGAAGCTAAACCCGCTGCACCAGCAACGCCTCCCCCAGCACCGTCACTTGAACAACGTGTCGCTGGCCTCGAGGCCTATCTCGGCAATGGCGATCCTACAGCACCATTAAAAGATGCTAAAGGTGTAATCCCAGCCGGATTAACCACTCCAGCCGCAAGCACCTCAGGTCCAGGTCACAATGGATTCATGATGATCTGCGCTGCGCTGGTTTTATTCATGACCTTGCCTGGTCTCTTCCTCTTCTACGGCGGTTTAGTTCGTAGCAAGAACGTCCTCTCCGTCATCGCGCAATGCTTTGGCTTAGCTGGATTAGTCACCATCCTCTGGTGGGCAGTCGGCTACTCATTCGTCTTCGGTAAAAGCTTCGATGGAACCTTACTCGGTCACATCTTCGGTGGTAGCGAGTACTTCTTCTTAAACGGAGTAAACTCTCTGCCTAACACCGATTACGCTTACTGGACTTCTCAAAACGTATTCGCGATGTATCAGTTAATGTTCGCGATCATCACTCCTGCACTGATCGTCGGTGCGATTGCTGAGCGTATGAAATTCTCAGCCCTCATGCTCTTCATGACAGGTTGGATGTTCCTCGTCTACTTCCCCATGGCACACGCTATCTGGGGTATCACCGGCGACATGAACGGTGTATGGAATGCAAAAGCTGCGATCAAAGCGATCGACTTCGCAGGTGGTACTGTCGTTCACATGACCTCTGGTTGGTCCGCACTCCTATTGTGTATTATCCTCGGACCTCGTGTAGGTTTCGGCAAGAAATCGATGGCTCCTCACAGCATGGTTCTCTGCGCAGTCGGTACCGGAATGCTCTGGGTAGGTTGGTACGGTTTCAACGCTGGTTCAGCGGTTGCTGCTGACGGTGTTGCTTCCCAAGCCTTCATGACCACCACACTCGCTGCTGCTGTCGCTGCATTCACCTGGGCTGCTCTTGAATGGATTCTCCGCGGTCACGCTTCTGTACTCGGCTTCTGCTCGGGCGCTGTCGCTGGTCTCGTTGTGATCACTCCTGCAACCGGTTTCGTCACCGCTAACGGTGCCGTTCTCATCGGTGTACTCGCTGGTGTAGTTCCCTTCCTCGCTGTGGTTTACCTCAAAGCTAAACTCGGCTACGATGACGCACTCGATACCTTCGGTGTTCACGCCGTCGGTGGTACCTTAGGTGCAATCATGACGGGTGTACTCGCCACCGCAGATGCTAACCCAAATCTCTTAACTAACCTTAAGGACGTCGTGGGTAACACTCTGGTCAGCGAACAATTCAAAGCTATCGCGGTAACCCTCGTGCTCTCGCTCACCGCTACATTAATCCTCGCTTATGTTGTGAAGTCCCTCGTTGGTCTTCGTCCAACTGAAGAAGAAGAAGCACGTGGCTTGGACATCACCGATCACGGTGAAGAAGGTTACAACTATAACTCCTAATTCACTCTTAGGTTTATAACTCGCAAAGGCCGCTCAGCAATGAGCGGCCTTTTTGTTTACCCACTCCCCCGCACTCCCCTCTCGCACGCTTGAGAATCAGAAACCCCTCAGTGTCATAAAGATATTGCAATTTTGCAGATGCTGACAGTAAACTGTCTTCAATTAACCCGAGCCATGTTAAAACCCTCAGCCATTCTGAATGACGACGAGTTTATGGGCACAGCCGAAGAGCTGGCCGACTTCGTCTCCAATAAACTGGTCGAGCTAGGCTTCGGCGCCCAACACAATACCAGCGAACGCCTGGTCCGTTTCTACGTCTACCAAGGTATCATCAGTAAGGCAGAACGCGCCCTGGACGACAAACGTAAGGCCAACTTCGGCCCCACGCAGGTCCGCCAACTTCTCTTAGCCCGACTTCTCTCCGAGCGCGGCTGGGATTTGGACCGGATTAAATCCCTCCTCGTCGACAATAGTTCTGCTCATAAATTAAATAGCCTCATCGATAGTTTAGCCACGCCCACCGAAGCTGAAAAGCTCCTCTTCAAAACCAAAAGCAGTTCGTTTGATAAGTTCAAAGATCTTAAACCAGAACCCAACAGATCAATCAGACCTAGTCGGGGTATGATTATCGCGGAGTCATCCAACTATTCAGATGATTATGAACCTACTCGCCGAAAAATCAGTTCATCACGCGAAGCCCAAAAGATTCGAGATATCTCTGAATCCGGCAGCCCCGCCATGGCCCTAAAACTCTTTGTTAAAAAGGAGCTCATGCGTGATGACTTGAGCCCCGAGGCTAAAGAACTTTTCTTACAGTTATTGGCCTTCAATCCCACCGTCCGCGGCGATGAACCGAAGCGCGAACGCTGGAGCCGCCTACGCCTCAACCATTGGTGCGAAATCCATCTAAACATCGATGGTAAGCCCTCATTAAAAGAATCTGAAATAAATCAATTAGTAGAAAAATTCCGCAACTCCCTCATTTAAAGTGCTTTATAAATTACTGACAGTTACAAATTGGTGTTAATTTTAAAATAGTTACTCCGCAGGTGTTGACATTTAACAGGTTGCATGTTATGTTTCGGGTCCTTCCCAAACTCCATGATACAACCTACTATCGAAATACTGCCCTTGAAAAAGGGTTTTCTCCGTGCCGCTGCCGATGCGACTTATGCGCTCGTTCGCATCGTTGCTCCTGAAGCACCTGCTGCTACTGAATCCGTCGTCCGCACTCCCCTCGACATCGCCCTGGTGATTGATCGCTCCGGCTCCATGAGCGGCCAACCTCTCGAGACTGCCAAAGAGTGCGCCGTACGCATCGTGAAAGGCCTGCGTCCTGACGACCGCATCTCCATCGTCACGTTCGATAACGCCATCAACGTTGTCCAACCTCTCGTCGCTGTAGGCGACGCGAAAGAAATCGAAGCACGCGTTCGTTCGATTCATTCTGGAGGCTCGACTAATTTATTTGGCGGCTGGGAAGAGGGCGCAAAACAATTAGCACCTTTCGTGAAGAAAGAACGGATTGCACGTGTGATTCTTCTGAGCGATGGACAAGCAAACGATGGTCTCATCAATGAGAGCGAAATTTTCACGCACGTCGCAAAATTAGCTGGTACGGGGATTACCACCTCAACGATTGGCCTCGGCCACGGTTTCAATGAGTCACTTCTAACGGGTATGGCGAAGAGCGGCGAAGGTGCTGCTAACTTTGGTCAAACAGCAGACGA
>JBAXUJ010000124.1:0-3737 GCA_037129735.1 Opitutia bacterium
CCAATCGGGAAGGTGTCACGTCGAACGGGTGGACGATACAGCTCGCGACGTTTGGGTCCGCCGGGAGTTCCTGGTGCTGAGTTCCACAAGGCCTGTCCTTCAGGGCTTAAAACATACTCCACGAAGGCCTGAGCGAGTTCCGGCTCGCTTGTGCCACGCAAGATGGCAATCGGATCGCCGCTGACCGTGGTACCGTTGACAGGGGCAATCCATTTAAGTCGCACTTCGGTTTTATTCACCTGATTGGCAAAAGCTTTTCCGTAGTAGTCGACGCACATTCCAGCGACGGCATTACCATCCGCAATATCGAGAGGGATTTTGGTGGAGGCGTCGGCGAAGTAACGCGCGTTCGCGGCCAGACCTTGTAAAACTTTGAGACCATTCGTCCATCCACGGGATAAGCGTTCTTTTTCAGAAAGATCTTTGAGTGCTGGGTCGACGAGCGACTTCTGCATCTCGGCTTGCACGATGAGTTCAAACGCACGAGCGACGGAACCACTCTTGGTGGGGTCGGCCAATGCCAGCATGCCGTAGAGTTTTGGATTCGTTAACTCATTCCATGTTTTGGGCTCGGGTAAATCCAAGTACTTTAAACGAATAGGATTATAACAAACCCCGAAACGAGAAAGGCAGGAGCTGATCCAGGTTTTATCTTTCGCGTAGAGACGTTCGCCCGTGTAGATTTCGGGAATCGCACCGTCTTTACCAAACCACTCAGGATGCTTATCAAATAATTTGAGCGGAACTAGGCGACCCTTCTTGGATTGATTGGCGAAGTCGGGTTCACCTCCACCAAAGAAAATATCGGCGCCGATACCCGGACGCTTTTCTTCGTCCGCGGCTTTATAACTCGCGTCCAGCACGAGACGAATTTCGGAAGTACCGCCTGGACTTCTCCAATCGATATAAACTTTTTCGTGGTGTTGTTTTTCCCAGTACTCAGCAAAGGCTTCGGCAAACTCGCGACGAATCGATTCACTGTGCGGAGTGTAAATAACCAAACGACGCGCATTGGCGTTGGGCATTTGGTTGGTGTCCTCGCGTAAAGCCAAAGGCAGTACGACCAAGAAGAACATCAGGCCGAGAGTAATCCAAATGGTGCGGGCTTGGCTCATTCTTTCGGAACAATAATAACGTCTTCGTGAGTTGCAGTCAGGGTGAGTGAGTCACCGACCACTAAAGGTTTCTTCGGATTGAGCATCACGACCTGTAAATGGCCGAGCGGGCTCGATACTTCGACCTGTTGGCGCTGACCGAGATAAGTTTTTTCTAAAACTTTACCCGCAGTCGTATTGGTCGTCGCACTGGCAACTACTTCCCAAGCTTCAGGACGAATCGATAATAAAACTTGTTCACCCACGGCAGGTTTCCAATCGGTTTGACCGATGTGTCCGGTGAACTCACCCGACACTGTAGATACTTTATAACTATTTCCGCTCTGGGAAACGACGGTGGCTTCGATTAAATTAGTTTCACCAATAAATTTAGCCACGTGTGCAGAGGTGGGTCGGCGATAAATTTCTTCAGGAGTACCGACTTGAGCGAGACGTCCTTTGTGTAATACCGCCATACGATCTGCCATCGCGAGGGCTTCTTCTTGGTCGTGTGTCACGTAAATAGCGGTGAGTCCGTTGGCCTTTACAATGCGACGGATTTCACGGCGCATCTCGATACGCAATTGGGCGTCGAGATTCGAAAGCGGTTCATCGAGCAATAAGCATCGAGGGCGCACTACGAGGGCGCGAGCGAGGGCGACGCGTTGCTGCTGTCCGCCTGAAAGTTGGTCGATGGCACGATCACCGAGGTTGTTGAGTCGAACGCCCGCTAAGGCTTCATCGACACGTTGTTTGATTTCATCTTTCTTCACGCCGCGCTCTTCGAGTCCGAAGGCGACGTTTTGAGCAACGGACATGTGTGGCCAGAGGGCGTAGCTTTGGAAGACCATCGCCGCTTCGCGGAGGTGTGGGGCGAGGCCGGTGACATCGCGATCGCCGAAGAGAATTTTTCCAGAGGTCGGGTGTTCGAGTCCAGCGATGCAACGGAGCAGGGTGGTCTTACCACAGCCCGAAGCACCGAGGAGGAAAAAGAGCTCACCCTTTTGGATGGTGAGGTCGATACCTTGGAGGGCGATATGCTCGCCAGTACTAGGTGAATTAAATACCTTGCGAACATTTTGTACGTGCAGTGCTTCCATAGAATTTAAAAATTAGATTTCCGATTTTGATAACCAGCGAGCAGAAATCACAATGAATCGGCGACCGAGGAGGGAATTGATATTCTTAGCGTCGGATTTCGCGAGATCTTCGATGCGTTCGTGAGGCTGGGTTTTGTTATCGATGTACTCGGGTGTTCTTTGCACCACCAGTTCGATGACGCAATTGGCGTTCGCTCCCGAATCATCGGTCGCTTCACCATAGGCACGAATGGTAAAGGTGTCTGAGCGAGTCGCTAAGCGAGGTCCAAGCGCCTGTAATAAATCGCCTTGGAATAAACAGCCCGCAGCACCGAAACCATTGTGAGTTCGGTTGGTATTATCTTCCGGAGTGAGGATTTCGACATTTCTCCAGAACACACCGGGTGGCATACCAGTACTACCACCATTGGTAGCACCGTTGTATTTCCAATTATGACTGACCGCAGGATCGATGATGGCGCCGTTGCTTGGCGTTGAGGCTAAGGTTTCAGAGCCTAAAGTTTTATCGGCACGTGCGATGGCTGATTCGAGTACGCCTGAACGAATCATCCATTTGTAATTATTTGAACAAGGAGCGGCAGTGGCTATGGGGGGTGAGAAATTATCAGCGTAAGCTGCGCCCGTGTTGGGTGTTGTGGAGGTGGGTAATGAATAGAAAGAGTTGGCAACATCGGCGCTAAATTTTTTCGTTGGACCGAGGAATCGATTAATGAATTCGCACATGCCTAACATCGGTGTGGTGGGTTCTTGTCCGTTCGGGAATCCAAGGAAACGTCTAATGCCTGGTGGGTAGTCTTGATCGCGTTCAGTGCGGTAGAAGAATTTGGCGCGGGCTTTGACTTCTGCCACGGTAGCTTTGGCGAGTTCAACAATCTGTTTGTCTGATAAACTTCTAAATCCCTTCCAATAACTATACGTTGTTTTAGTTATAGGATCTGTGATGGTTTTCTTTAGGTCGTTTTCGGTGATGATTTTTCCGTCTGCACCGATGATTCTTGGAAATTGTGCACCGGTTTTATCATTGCTACCAATAGCCAGTCCTTTGATTGAAGCATAGAGAGCGGTCCACGCTTCGACGGAAGTGGAATTTACATTAAACGCTCCATCGTTGAGAAGATACGAAGACATTTTTTTCCAACCATCGGGTGCAATCGTAGTCACATTACGATCGGCGGTGTTGAGGAATGCAGGTGTGGAGACGTCACCCGTAAATCCGAAGGCGTAAGGGGCATCACTAATTCCAAACGGTTGATAAAGACGCAGTGAAGGATTGGCTAATTTGCCAGTGCCGTTGGCAAAATTATTGAGTACGTCTTGTGCTTTGAGATCACGAACGGAATTATAATTTCCAGTTTTGCCCGATTTTAAAACCGGTGCCGCACCCGAAAAAAAGAAATTATCCCAGAGTGCATTGTTCATGAGATAACTCATGTCGGCAAAAGTAGCTCCACCCGTGTAAACCGTAGAAGTCGTACTTGTATAAGGAGTTCCGTAGGTCCAAGATTTATCGAGCGGTACAACGGTGTTGGGGAAGGAATTTCCG
>JBAXUJ010000125.1:0-3718 GCA_037129735.1 Opitutia bacterium
CAGCAGGCTTTAAAAGTGCATCAAACGGAGGCATTCCCGAAACCGGCGGAGTCATTGTCTTAATGTCCTTCCGATTAATCCGCCACAAGTTACCCGAGGAATTTACATCCACGTATTCTGGCTTTTCCTGAATCAAGGTACCCACCAAGTTAACTCCATTGATTAATTCAAGACTGGTAATGCCGTAGCCAGAAACCACTTTCGCATTTGAAAATACAATGGACTCAAGAAGGTAACGACGATCTCCACGCTTCGCGACACCCGCTAAATTAGGTCCCGCTTCACCCTCTACGATGTGCGCACCTTGACTAAGCTTCGTCGTGGCTTTGTGACAACGCATACACTGTGCGACAGGTAAAGCTTGGTAGAGCGCGAAACCATTGATTGCATTACCACCTTCGAGTGCAGGCAACCAGCGGGTTAATTTTTCTTTAGACTGATTTTGGAAATTTTCGAAATCGGCTAAGGCAACTTTCACTCCAGCGTCTTTTCGCTGAGCAGCCGCTTCTAAAAGTTCTAAAGCTGATGAAGAAACACCTTCACTCGCTTGAAGAAGCTTAAGGTTCTCGATAAATAAATCATCCACACCCTTCGCCTGAAGTTGGCCTAGGATTTTCCATGCCCCCTGACGTTGTAATACTGAACCATTCTTGAGCACGGTCTTAATTGCAGCAAAACCTACCTCGGCATCTCGACGGGCTAAGGCAGAAAGTGCCATCACTGCGACCTCATCTTTAATATCATGAGTATAACGACTGATAATCTGGATACTGTCTGCAGGCTCACGTGCTAACAACATTTCGAGGGCCTTAGCTCGAGTTGGACCAGAGAGAGTTAAATCGCCTAAAATTCTCTTTAAGGAGTCATTCGATAACAGCTCGGTCTTTAACTGATAAAGCGAAACCAGATCTAAAGAAATTTTGATGATATCCGAGTCACATTCTAACAAACCAGGCAGCGCATTATTTAAAACATCCACCACTTCTTCATTAGAACGCTTAGCGAGCGGAGCCCAGTGTCCCGTTAACTGGTCTACGGGGTACGGACTAGTCCACATCGAAATTAATCTTAGAGCTTCAGCGCGAACCTCGTTAGGTATTTTTTTATCTAAGGCTACTACTGTTAATCGTTTAGCATTTTCTACCCCACCCACTCGGTAAGCATTGTGAACCAATCGACGAAGCATAAACGAAGTCCACTTACGTTCATGAAGATTATCCAATAAAGCAGCAACGGCCGGACGATCTTGCTCGAGTGACATATCGTAAATCGCACGGATGGCTTCATCGGCAACGACGGGAGATTTATCCTGGATAAATTCAACAACGTTAGCATCAGCACGTCGACGTTGGGTAATAACCACGGCCAAACGGATCGAGCTATTTTCATCTTTTCCTAATGCCTGCAAAGCTGTGGGCGATTTGCACATTCCCTCAATCGCCATCACTCCCGCATGACGGAGAACGGTATCTTTATCTGCGTTTTCTTTAATCAATTGGCAGACTTCTGGTAGGAACTTGTCCGCACCCAATCTGCCTGCGGCAATTGACGCAAAGGCTCTGACTTTAGGTGATGGATCGAGAATTAATTTAGCGAAGGGCAAGTCATTACCAACCACCGGAGCTTCGCTGAGAGCGCGAATAGCGTTCGCACGCACCTCTAAATCAGTATGACTTAATAAAGAAATTAAAACTTGGGATGCGTGGTTACGCAATTCGGAGATATTCGTAGGTTGCTCAGATTTTTTCCAATTCTCAGAAGGTGACATCGCGGAACCGCGTCGGGCAATAATACCGAGACCCCAGACGCCATGGAGTCGCTCAATCGGATTAGAAGATTGTGTCGCTTTGGTAAATAAATCTAAAGCATCACTACGACGACTTAACTCAAGCTGTGCAGACAGACGGACACGTTTATCAGCATGAGCCAACAACTGTGCTAATTCATTCGAAGATTTTTTACCGAAGTCTGAATTAATTGTTTTCTCAACCTCTGCAACAGCCGCAGAATTTTTCGGTTGAGTTGCTTCTAATGCAATAACGCGACCATCTTCATGAGATTCGTACCCACCAATAAAATCGGAAACTAAAACACGACCCTTCCAGTCGTAATCAACATCCGTAGCAGCAATACCCCAAATAAGTTGATGCGATTCTGCCAACTTCAAACCAGCGCCTTGAGGTTCAAGTCTGAATGACCAAACACCGGAAGCAGGAGTGGATCCACGATAATCACAGACGTGGAAGAAGCCTTTTTCAGAGTCTAAGAAACCCACTCCAGGATGATATGTTAATCCAGAAGGACCCGCGCAAATATAACCCGAAGGTGGAATGATATAAGCAGGTTGTTGAGAGTTTTGTAATTCCCACATTCTTTCGGTCATCCAACGTGAAGGCGGACGGACATCGATGCCGATTTCACGGTGAAACGTATGCATCGCTTGATGCTCCATCTCCCATCCTGAGTCGGCACCTTCCACAATATACACAATACGTGCTTCGTCACCTTGGTCGGAATTATTATCGACCGCGATAAAATTACCCCATTCATCGAAAGCAATTTCCTTAGGATTTCTTAATCCGTAATGAACCACCTCGAAGTTTGAACCATCAGGATCAAAACGGAACACCGCACCTTTATTTTTAAAATTATATTTTTTTCCTTCGCGCGTGGTTAAATTAAATCCGCGATCACCCACCGAGCCCCAAATACGACCGTCATAGCCAACGACGCTTCCACTCAAATCGTGGCCCGAAAGTGAAACTCTTACGCCAAATCCATCCTGTAAAATCTTCTTCTCTTGGGCTTTGGATTCGGTTGGAGAATCTTTAAGAGTCCAAATGTTCGGAATACATTCAAAATAAACGGTATCGCCATAAACTAATATTCCGCTTCCGGTTCCATCGAGCATCTCATTAAATCCATCAGCATAAATGGATGATTTAGCATAAGAGCCGTCAGCCTTAGTTCCGCTGAGCATTCGCACTATTTCGGATTCTTGGGTGTACCAATTGGCTGGCTTTTTACTCGACCATTTCTCCAACATTTTACGTCGGTCCTCAGTCGTATTATTCGCTAAATCATCATGATACCAATAGAGATTACCTCTGTCGTCTTCAATCCCGCGGTGATAACGGTGAGTTTCAGCAACGAAAAGGCGACCATCACTCGCAATTGAAATAGAGGTCGGAGAACTGACACCAGTTGCTTCGTGACTAGCCACAACGGACATTTTGAGTCCTGGTAAAATAGCTGCGCTAGCTTCATTGGGCACCGGAATTAAATTTCCATCCAGCTTGGCCTTAGGACGTCCGCTATTAGGTAATACAGGATTATCGACAGCAGAAAAAACAAAGCGATCAGCAGCAATAAATCCCCAGTCACCCTTCTCCTCATCGACGATACGAATAATGGCTTTCTTGTTTTTAAATTCAGCTACATTCCAAACTACTGTTCTTAGAGTGAGTCCGTTATGCCCGGTGGCTACACGTACTACTTTGTTATCAACCAGCAACTGCACTGCCAAAGTGTTAATAGTACTTCCCCCACCGACCAAGAAAGCCATATAGGGATGAGTCACTGTAAACTCGGGAGAAGTCAGCGAACCCGTTGCCCCATATCCACCATTAGCTGAGCAGACCAAAGCATCTCCAGAATAACCTCTGAGCTCACCATCTAAGCCGTCCATTTTTCCTGCAACGGGCGATAAACCGAAAGC
>JBAXUJ010000126.1:0-3694 GCA_037129735.1 Opitutia bacterium
CCGCAGGCATAACACACCGGATACCACAAGGCGTCATAGCCCGTGGCCATAACCATGCCGGCGACGCCCATGAAGGAAGCGGCGGAAAGGTATTCGCCTGAGATGGCTGACGCATTCCAACCGACCGAGACGGAGCGACCGGCGACAAAGAAGTCGCCCGCACTCTTAGATTTACCGGCCGACCAAAAACCCATGCCGACTGTGATGGCGACGGTGATGAGTGAGCAGATAGCAATCCACGGATCCACTTGTGAAATTTCGGCGAGGATCATGATTTATTTCTTTTGGCTGTCCTTCGCAGCCGCGGCTTCAGCATTTTCTAAAGCGATTGATTTTTTGATGAAGAAAAAAGAAATAATCCAAACGAAGGGAAAGAAGAGTACTCCGAGGATAAGCCAAGTCAGTGTGAATCCGGCCACACGTTGCGCCATCCACTCAGGTTGAAAATAATTTAGGAGGGGAAGGGCGATTAAGGCGGTGACGAAAAACAGGGCACAGGTAATCGACAGCTTTAATTGGTCTCGCATTAAACGAGCCAAAAAGCCATCCGAGTGTATTGGATCGGAGCTCATAGAGGGGTGCATTAAGAACTACCATTTTTCCGCCCTTGTGAAACTACAAAATAAAAAAGGCCGACATCGTCGGCCCTTTTGAGGTAATAAAACCAATATTACTTGGTGGTATACTCGGCTTGAGCGCCACGAATGTTGCGCTTTTGTACCCAAGGCATGAGAGCACGGAGACGTTGTCCGGTCTTCTCGATACCATGATTTTCGCCCTGCTTAAGGAGTTTGTTGTAATTCTTTAAGCCGCCCTTGTACTCATTCACCCACTGCTTGGTGAAAGTACCATTTTGGATTTCTTTAAGAATTTCTTCCATCGCCTTACGGGATGCTTTGTTGATCACGCGAGGACCGCGGGTGATGTCACCATACTTAGCGGTTTCGGAGATGGAGAAGCGCATGCCGGAGATACCGGATTCAACCATGAGGTCGACGATGAGTTTTAATTCGTGTAAGCATTCGAAGTAAGCCATCTCAGGTTGGTAACCTGCTTTAACGAGAGTTTCGTAGCCCACTTTAACGAGTTCAGAAGCACCACCGCAAAGAACGGCTTGTTCGCCGAACAAGTCGGTTTCGGTTTCTTCTTTGAAGGAAGTTTTGATTACACCAGCGCGGGTTGAACCAATACCTTTAGCCCAAGCGAGCGCGGTCTTGGTAGCTTTGCCTGAAATATCTTGTTCAACAGCAATGAGAGCAGGAACGCCTTTACCTTCGACGTATTGAGCGCGAACCACGTGGCCAGGACCTTTCGGAGCGACCATGGCGATATCTACATTCTTCGCAGGCTTGATGAGTTTGTAGTGAATGGAGAGACCGTGGATGAAGAGAACGGTCTTACCACCTTTACCTAAATTAGGAGCGATGTCTTTTTCCCAGACAGCAGCTTGTTTCATGTCAGGAATACCGACGAGCATGACGTCAGCACGACGAACAGCTTCAGCAGTCTCATAGACTTTGAAGCCTTTTTTCTTCGCAGCGGCAGCGGATTTGGATCCCTTATAGAGACCGACAATCACGTTGAGTCCGCTATCGCGAAGATTCATCGCATGGGAGTGGCCTTGTGAGCCAAAGCCAAGAACGGCGAGGGTTTTGTTTTTTAGGAAACCAAGGTCGGCGTCCTTATCGGTGTACACTTTTGCAGGCATGGTAGGGATAGAAATAGATTATTTAGAAATTTTCTTTTTAGAACCACGCGAGAGGGCAACAGCACCTGTGCGAGCAGTTTCTAAAATTCCGAAAGGCTGGATTAAATCAAGGAAAGCAGTGATTTTGGTAACGTTGCCAGTGAATTCAATCACCAGGGAGTCATGGGAAACGTCGACTACTTTAGCACGGAATAATCCGGCGATTTCTAAAATTTCAGTGCGTGTTTTTTTATCACACTTCACTTTGCACAAAATAAGTTCACGGGCGACGTGATCAACTTCTTCGCGCGAAAAATCTTTTACGGTGATAACGTTAATCAGTTTATCGAGGGCTTTAACGCAACGATCTAGGGCAGCGTCATCGGCAACAACCGTAGCGGTGATGCGTGAGTAAGCAGGGTCGTGTGTTGGACCGACGTTAAGGGTTTCGATATTGAAACCGCGACCGGAGAGCATGCCTGCCACGCGAGCCAAGACACCGAACTTGTTTTCAACGAGGGCGGAGAGGGTGTGCTTCTTCTTGGCGTCTGACATAGGTGTATTTTAAAATGGTGGACGGAGAGGGACTCGAACCCACGACATCCTGCGTGTAAAGCAGGCGCTCTAACCAACTGAGCTATCCATCCAGAGGAAGGTTTGGTATAGGGAAATCCCCCGCCTTTTGTCCACAATGAAAACTACCTGCTAGGCTTGCCCCATCTTAAATTAACTACTAACCTCCAAAAATGGACCCAGAACGCACAAAGCGTATCATTTTAGCCCTCGAATCTTTAACCTCCCCCCAGGCCGTTAAAGACGATATTTTACAGGCGCTTAAGCAATTAGACGCTGAAATCAGTTCGGCTGACTCGGGTCTGCCAGCCGACCTTGACCATTATCTGCGCCGTCGATCCTACGAAAAGGCACTTATTTATCTCCAAGGCGGTAAACCAGGCGCGGGTACCTGCGGTCGCGGCTCATGAGTGACAACCCTTTTGATTCTTTGCCTTCGGAAGGTCTGCCCCCGGGTCCACCCGCAAAACCCGTTGCACCCGCTGAGTCCGCGAAACCAAAACGCGGAAAACTTATTTTACAATATGAGCGTGCAGGCCGTGGCGGAAAAGAAGTCACCGTTATTAAAGGTCTTTGGATTGAATCTCAGGAAATGCGCATTCGTGATGCTCTACTGAAAGAACTTAAAAAAGCATTAGGCACAGGAGGTACATTGGAGGCCCGTGAAATTGTATTGCAGGGTGATCGACGCGAAACCGCGAAAGCTTGGCTCGTGAAGCAGGGCTATACTACAAATCTTTAATTACTAAAACCACTCGCCACCTTTAGGTGAGAGGTTTAAATCATCACTGTGCCTGACGTCAGACCCAATCTCATCGCCTACACGGGCGAACACGCCGACACCGTCGAAGTCTTAGAACTTTTGCGGAAAGCTGGAGGCACGCCATTTGTCGTCGGTGGTTGCGTTCGTGATGCTCTATTGGGCCTGCCGATAAAAGATTTAGATATCGAAGTTTTCGGCATCGGTACGCGTGAAATCGAAAATGCGCTGCGTAAAAGATTTGGAATTATCAATGTAGGTGCGGCTTTCGGTGTTACTAAACTAAAAGATTTGCCCATCGATGTCTCGGTACCTCGTCGTGAAAATCGTACGGGTGCCCGCCACCATGATTTTGAAGTGCAGGCGGATCCAAGCATGACGCCGAAAGACGCCGCTGAGCGTCGTGACTTTACGATTAACGCCATTTCTTGGAATCCAGCTACGGGCGAAATTGTTGATCCGTACAATGGCCTAGTTGACCTCAAAGCAAAAGTGCTGCGCCATGTTTCTTTAAAATTTAGCGAAGATCCTTTGCGTGTACTTCGTGCAATGCAGTTTGCCGGGCGTTTACAATTCACCGTCGCTCCAGAAACCGTAAAGCTTTGTGCCTCACTTAATCCTTATGATCTTCCACCCGAGAGATTATTTGAAGAGTGGAGTAAATTAATTCTTCG
>JBAXUJ010000127.1:0-3647 GCA_037129735.1 Opitutia bacterium
GTCAGGCCTTAGTAAAACGTGCCTTAGCCGATCAATCACTCAGTCAGCGCCGTCCATTACTCACTGCCAATTCTATCAACCCAGTTCGTTTAATTGCGCAGGTTCCTTTTGCTTTCCACGTCCGTCGCCTGTTAGCAAAAAATCAACACCTCGCAATTATTGTTCCTTCGGGTAATTTAGGAAATGTAGGCGCTGTTCAATTGGCGCGTCGCATGGGTCTACCTGTTGAGTCACTCATCGCAGCGACCAATATTAATTCTCCCTTACCCGATTTATTCGCGACCGGTAAATATCAGCCCCGTCGCGCAACGCCTACGGCTTCGAATGCGATGGATATTGGCGACCCTAATAACTTACCACGTCTCCTAGCTTGGCACCAAGGTGGTCCCGCCGTGCATGCAGTGACTGTGACGGATGCAGAAACGCTGGATGTCATGCGTAGTGTTCGTCAGCAAGGTGGCTACGTTCTCTGTCCACACACCGCGGTCGGTTGGAAAGCCGCCGAAGATTATATTAAAAATAATCACAACACCCAAGTCGTCGTCTTTGGAACCGCTCATCCTGCCAAGTTCCCAGAAATTTTAGAACAAGCCTTCGGCGACCGTAACGCATCTACATTCCCTTACGCCTTACCCAGCCCAGAACCCCTGCGCACAGGTAATGACTATGAAGCCATTCGTACCATTTTAGAATCTGAGGCGGGTTTTAGGTAGTATTATGAGGTGTGAAGTAATCGTTTCGACTTACGAGAGTCCTCGTGCGCTTCATTTGTGTCTCGTAGCGTTATACGCTCAATATCGAGATGATTTTAATGTTTGTATTGCTGATGATGGATCTAGTTCAGAGACCAAAGAATTGATTGAACAATGGCTACCAAGATTTGGAATGTCGTCCTTGCGTCACCTCTGGCAGCCACACAACGGATTCGGTAAGAACAAGATATTAAATAAAGCGATTTCTGAATCTAAGGCCGACTACCTTATTTTTATTGATGGTGACTGCGTGCCATCGCCGAAATTTATCGAGAGACATATATCGTTGGCTCAGCCCAGTCGCTTTCTTACTGGGGGTGTTATTCGACTACCTGAATCAGTGAGTTTACTCCTGCAGGAAGCGAATGTAGCTTCTGGAGAAGTATTTAATCCTACTTGGTTAAGTTCAGTGGGTGCATTGCGTCGACTCAGCGACAGAATAAAACTTGGCCAATTTCCCCATAGGCTAACAAATTTTATCGAGTATATTACGCCGGTTAAAAGAACATGGAACGGTGGAAACTCATCAGGCTGGCGTCAGGATCTTTTAACTATTAACGGTTTTGATGAATCACTCAGTTATGGTGCTGAGGATATCGAACTAGGATTTAGACTAAATAATATTGGAGTGACTGGTCGTCACTTGAGATATTCTGCCCCTTTGCTGCACCTCGAACATTCACGTCATTATATAGATAGTGTGCAGTTTGCGGCGAATCGTAAACACGTCTTACGATTACGCGGTCTATCTCTAAAATGGACTAACCAAGGTATCTTAAAAGGTCATCCAAATGCCTTCAAAGATTAATATTTTATCAGTAAAGGTAATCGATAGTTTTAGGCTTAATGGTCAGCGCCGAATTTTTTACCATCTGGGTCGACCAAATTTTGGTGACGATATAAATCTGTGGTATTTCAGGAAAATTTCTGCGTCTTCCTTTGCATGGGGAGGGACAGGCCGAACACATGTGTTGGGGATTGGTAGTATTGCTGCTAAGGCTTCATCTCATTCGATTGTGATGGGCTCGGGGTTGATTGAGTCCTGTCAAAGGAATGAGTTAGTAAAACCTGCTGAGCTATTTTCTGTGCGTGGTAATTTAACAGCAGAGTTATTTGACCAAGAGCCCTCATTTCTGGGCGACCCTCTGTGCTTGATAGACTTAATCATACCTCAATCAGCAGATGAGTCTAACGGTGTGCTCGGTATTGTTCCTCATGTATTGAATTATAATTTTTTTAAAAACTATTTTGGCTCTCAACCAGGAGTTCGCGTTATTAATCCAAGTGATGACCCCGTTCAGGTTATTCGGACAATTTCTCGCTGTCGTAGAATCGCCAGTCAGTCTTTACATGGTCTCATTGTGGCCGACGCCTATGGGATTCCGAATATTTGGATTACTCCCTCGGCGGGAATGATAGGCGGTACATTTAAGTTTTTGGACTACTTTACCACGCTCGATAAACCAAAAATTCCAATTGCTCTGTCAGATTTTAATGAAGATCGAGAGAATTTCGACTACACCGTTGGTCGATATGTCTATGATAAGAAAGCCTATCTAGATGCGATGAAAAATCGTTTAGCCAATTTACCTAGATAGGCTAAGGGAGTCGCTCGATTATTTTTTTAGCAATACTTGCGAACCAGAAGGGCAGAGGTCGTGCACAGAATTTGCTAAAGGCGGGAAATTGAAAACCTCTTTCGAGTGCAAGCGCCTCGGTTTCGGAACGACTTTCTTCTGCTCCATGTAAGAATTGGGCCAAGGCCCACCAGCGGAGACGGCGATATTGTTTGAGGTCGAAGACAGCTTCATAGCAATCCAGTTTACCGATTATTTCTAAGTTAATCATCGCGCGTAGGCATTTATAACAAGTTGAGCAATTAATCTTACTTCGCGCTTTTCTAGGCTCCATGCACACATCGAGTAAGTCGTAGGTCAGGGGATGCTTAGAGAGGAGTAAAATTTTCTCTGCTCGAGTCATCTCAGATCCAAAGACGCTAAACGTGAGTGACTCGGTTGAAAGAAGGGGAGCGAACTCATCTTCTGCTCTAGTAATATCGCCTTTAAATAATATACCCTGCCTGCGGAGGTGGTAAGCTCCGGAGAATGTATAATTCGACATACCTCGCTGAATCGCGAGCGTCGCTGCCGCATTCCGTAAAAGACTGGTTGAGATGAAATCTGTATGTTTGTTATAAAAATCATTTACGTTTGAATCTACGGAAATCAACGGCAGGCCTATTTTAATTGCGGCAGATTGCGTCCGGGCTAACCGTTTAAGATAAACCTTACTCCCGGCTATTCCGCGTCCGTGGGATCCGACATTATAGTGAGTAAGATGACTGAATTCAAATATCCCTCGCTCCGTCGAAGCTAATAGAGTGGCAAATGAGTCGCCGCCTCCCGAAAAGCCCATCGACTTATATAGGGCTTTAACTTCGGGTTGATTGGAGGTGGATTCTGCTCGTACCACAATTTTCTTAAGCGAAGGTATGGCACGAACGATAATTTCCTGAAATTTGTGAGTGTTAATCTCAGCAAGAAGTTTAGCAGAGACAGTCCCCTCAATAAATAAGTCTTTGCCCGCCTGCATGGCAGGCACAATCATAGCAACCATCGCTGCATCCGATCTTTTAGATAAGAAGTTCTCGTATTCAGCAGGCACCTCGAACCAAATTGCTGTATCGGACTTCGAAACTAGGTTAAGAATTTTAAAGGTACTACGGACATGCCTACTCTCACGACTTAACTGGGGGGCACCGACTGAAATTATACCGTTATGGTTCACAAATTTATATTCAGATTTTGGCCGGACGCTCTCTTCGAATGAGCCATTCAGCAAAGATGAGATTGGGAATCCAGCAGGTCCAGCTGAGCATCCAGTAGAAGTCTTCAA
>JBAXUJ010000128.1:0-3640 GCA_037129735.1 Opitutia bacterium
GCATCGGGCGTAATCACGCGATTTTCATCTTTTTGAAAACGTCGAGCTGGAACAGTTTCTAATTTACCTAATTCTTCTAATCCCTCGCGCACTTGGTCGGGCTCCAAATTTAAAAGACGTCCACATTCCTCGAGTCGGCGCGCCATCAAAGGCTCCCAGCAATCCGCCACGAGTTTAGCGGCGTAAGATAGACCGCGGCGGCGGTGACGCAATTGTGCGAGGAAACATTCGCGGAGGTCTCGCGCCCCAATTCCAATCGGATCAAAACCTAATAGCAGAGTATGCGCGGCAACGACGGCTTCGTAACTTTGACCGGAGCGCAAAGCGATGTTCGAGAGATCCTCATCGAGGAATCCACGATCATCGAGTGAAAGAATTAAAAGTTTAAGGGCTTCTTGAATTTCGGGATCATCCGATGCCGTTCGTGCTTGTTCGGCGAGGTGTTCCGAGAGTGAAGACTCGGCCGTAACCGATTCAAACATGTGTTGGCGGCGCTCTTCATCTTCTTGAGAGTAGCCCTGCGAACGTACCTCTTCGTAATAACTTTCGTCCCAATCATCCTTCATCCGTCGTAAAGCGTCAAAATCGTCATCACCCAATTTAAGTTCACGCGGTGAGTCGTCCTCGCCTTCCACCTCGCTGGTGGATGGAGCAGATTCGGTTCCAGCGGGCTCGACTTCTTCAATTAAAGGATTCGCTGCTAATTCATCTGAAATTTCGCTCAATAATTCAGCCGCAGGTACTTGTAAAATTCTCAAAGACTGACGCAGCTGCGGGGTCAAAATAAGACCCTGCACCTGTTTTTGAGATTGGTTCATGCCCTGATTGGCCATGGTCAAAGTCGTAAAGGGTTATGAGCGAATTTGCAAAGACGAAGCGTCGCCAATCGGCTTGCCTAAGGCTACCCCACCGCCAACCTTACCTAGACCTAATTTTACAGCATCTACGCACCTTATGCGTCAATTTACTCTCTACATCGACAACGAAGTTCGCGGCCCTCACACCGAGACCGAAATTCAAGAACTTATCAACCTGGGCACAGTTACCGCCGAAACCCTCTGTATGCCAGAAGGAGCCACCGAATGGCTACCCGCGTCGCAATTCTTCACCTTTGCTGCTAAAATAAAGTTAGGGAAAAGATTGGAGGCCAAAGAAGAAGAAATTGCTCTCGAGGCTAATCGCCTCAACCCAGACGACCGTAGAAAATTAATGATGTACGGGTTGGCTGACGCCGCCACGGTGGATCAAATTAATCAAACGCAAGCTACCGCCATTCTGGCTGAGCATGAAAATAATTTAACCCAGATTAATAAGAGAAATAAAATTATCGTGGGAGTCGTTTTCGTCCTCACGCTCTTATCAACCGTGTCATTCGGACTTTTCACCGATCTGGGTGGATCTTTGGTCGGCAAAGTAGTCGGTCAGTTTATTAAAGATGACCCCAAGTCGCCCGAGTCAATGCGTCGCTTTACCAATGAAACTCAGCGCTTCCAAGAACTGCGTACGGAAAGTCAAAACGTAGTCTTTAGTAAACCCACGGGTGGACAGTCCATTCAGCCTACTTTAAATGCCCGCTTAAAAATCCCCGCCAATACAGGCTATAAAGTCAGCGGAAAGATTGATTTAAAGCCCTTAAATGAAATGCTTAAACGTTGGGGAATTAAGCCCGACTCGGAAATTAAACTGTATTTATTATCGACCGAAGCTCCTGCTGAAATATCGCAAAAAGTCACCGATCAATCGGCCGTTCTTGAAACCATTTTAGCACCGGTAGCTGACGTAGCTACGCTCGAAAAAATCAAATCAGATTTAATTATGTCGTTTCCAGTCGAGACAACCATTACGGAGTCTACGGCCTTACAAACTGAAATTAAAAATCTCAAAATTAATGGAATCAAAGAAGTCATCGACCGCGTAGAATACGCTGCTCGTGAAGCAGCCAGACTTGCCCAAGAAAATGAATCCAGAGGTGGACCTCTCGCCGAAGATGCCAAACTCCGTCGTCAGTGGGGAAATAATTTACGTGCCTATGCTAGCAAATTACGTGATTTAGAAAATCGCTGTCAGATTTGGTATAATCCCAACAACAGAAAAAAAGTATGGAGTGAATTTAATAGCGGACCTGGATCTGAAATAGCCGCTTGGATTTTAAGCACGGAAGCAAAACTGATTCCGGTCAATGAAAGCGGTGAATTCACCATACCTGAGTGCGCTAACCTAGATAAAAACACCGCATCGAATTGCCTGCTGGTCAGCACCCGAATCAACGGTGACAGCGTTTTCTTAGCCTGGGGTTCGAAGTTTTTAGCGAGCCAAGAAATTCAATCGACTCAAATTCCACGCGATGTCTTTTTAGCACGTGAAGAATATAAAGTCACTACCCACACGGTAACCGGAGATCGTCCTCTCGTGATTCGCTATCGCGTGGGCGATCGCGAACTTTCGATTCGTCGCAATTCTCCGAAGTGGTACTTCCTAAATGTAGCTCGCGAAAAAGATTCTGATTCACTCGTAGTTTTAGTGAGCGCGGAACTCCAAGAAAAATATCCTGTCGGAAGTGTTGTTCCCTATTCCGTACTTTTAGACTTGGAACTATTTCCTCGCCCAACTGAATCAATCACACCCTCGCCCTTTACGGCTGCCGAATAATTTTTACCCCCCATGCGTTACCTCACCCTCCTCCTCAGTCTTTTCAGCATCACCCTCTCCGCGGTGGCTGAAGAAAAAGCTAAGCCTGTAATCGCTCTCATTCCCAAAGGCTCTGCCCACGTCTTTTGGAAGTCCGTTGAATCCGGCGCCTTAAAAGCCGGTGAAGATTTAGGCGTACAAGTACTTTGGTCAGCCCCTGAACGCGAAGACGATCGTCGCCAACAAATGGGTATGGTTGACTCGATGATCATTCGTAAGGTCGACGTACTTTGCCTCGCTCCACTCGACGGTGTAGCGCTTCGCGAAAAAGCAGAAAAAGCGACCAAGGCTAACATCCCAGTGATTATTTTCGACTCTCCTTTAAGCAAAGCCGAAGGCGTGAGCATTAGTTACGTCGGCACCGATAATTATGCAGCCGGCAAACGTGGTGCTGAAGGACTCGCCAAAATCCTCGGCGGTAAAGGTCGCGTTCTCATGTTACGCTACAACGCTGGCTCAAGCTCGACCGAAGCCCGTGAAGAAGGTTTCTCTGCTGGCATCAAAGCGTTTCCTGATATCAAAGTAATCAGCGACGAACAATATGCCGGTGCGACCGTCGCCATGGCTGTAGACAAGTCTAAAGCCCTCCTCCTTCGTTTTTCAGGCGACCAAGCTCCTGATGGTATTTTCTGCTCCAATCAAAGCACCACTTACGGAATGCTCACTGCCCTCAAACAAAGCAAACTCGCAGGCAAAGTTAAGTTCGTAGGATTCGACCCAACCGCATCATTAATCAAATCACTTAAACAAGGCGAGTTGAGCGCGATTGTTTCTCAGGATCCTTATCGCATGGGCTACCTTACCGTTAAAGCAGCGGCTGATAAAATTGCTGGAAAATCCATCGAGAAGAATATCGATACCGGAGTTTCCTTCGTCACCAACGAGAATGTAGACACTCCTGAAATTCAGGCCGTGATTAAACCACAACTCGGTAACGACTAAGTTTGGCTAG
>JBAXUJ010000129.1:0-3602 GCA_037129735.1 Opitutia bacterium
GTAACTTCGATACCTCCACCTTCTAATTCAAAAGCGAAGCTAAAGCATTTTAGTCCAAGGTGTTTAGCAATTTTTTTGGGAACTTGGTTGTCGAGAGACGCTTCAAATTTTCCACCCCAACCGTGAAACTCCCAATCAGTAATCGCGAGTTCACCCGTTTGATCATTCTTAACAAAGATAGGACCATGGTCGCGGCACCAAACGTCATCCGTCGCAATATCTACCAATTCAATCACCGATAAATCTGCACGAGCTTCCTTTAATAACTTTTCAGCTTCAGCTTTTAATTTACCCGAAGCATTAATTTTAACTGGTTGGAATTTAGAAATAGCCGCCGCAAATTCTGCAAACTTTGCAGGGACGAGATGATAGTGTCCGGGCCAGAGTTTTTGATTGGAGGGCCAAGAGAGCCAGGTAGCGCTCTGTTTTTCCCACTCCGCCGGCATGCGGAAGCCTAATTTTCGCGGAGAAAGCGACATGCGTTAATCGCGGAGACGACGTGTTAAATCAGTATAGGCGTCAATGCGACGATCACGGAAGAAGGGCCAGATTCTCCTAAACTCTTTTTGTTTTTTCATATCACAATCGGCTAACAGAACTTCTTCTTTATCGACCGAAGCGCGGGCAATGATTTCTCCGTAAGGATTAGAAACAAAACTCTGTCCCCAAAATTGAGTGTTACCTTCTTGGCCCACTCTATTGGTGGCAGCGACATAACAACCGTTAGCGACGCCGTGTCCGCGCTGCACAGTTTCCCACGCGGTGTGTTGTGCAGCACCTAAGCTAGCTTTTTCTTCAGGGAGCCAGCCGATAGCAGTCGGATAAAATAAAATATCAGCGCCACTTAGTGCGGTCAGTCTTGCGGCCTCGGGGTACCATTGGTCCCAGCAAATTAAGATACCAATATTTCCGTGCGCCGTTTTCCAGGAACGGAATCCGAGATCTCCTGGGGTAAAATAAAATTTCTCTTCAAAGCCTGGATCTTGAGGGATGTGCATCTTGCGATACTTTCCCATCACTGTTCCGTCCGCATCGATGACAGCGGCGGTGTTGTGATAAACTTCGCTGCCACGTGCTTCAAAGAGTGGAGCAATAATGACGACACCTAATTTTTTCGCCACTGAGGCTAAGGCTGTTACAGATGGGCCCGTCTCGATAGGTTCAGCTAAATTAAAATTCTTCGGATCTTGTTGAATGCAGAAATACTTCGTCGTGAACATTTCTTGCAGGCCAATAATTTTAGCACCTTTAGCCGCCGCTTCCTCAATCCGTGGAATTGTCTTACGAACATTCTCCGCTGGAGTTTCCTCGGCGGTTAATTGGATAAGTCCAATGCGGACAGAGTCGGCCATGAATAGATTAATAGACTAATTTATTAATAGGATACTCGACGATACCTTCCGCGCCTTGAGCTTTTAGCGTCGGGATAAAGTCACGCGCTTGCTTAGAATCAATAATCGTTTCCACGGCGACCCAATCAGGATTAGTGAGGGTTGAGATGGTAGGATTTCTTAAAGCGGGCAGCGCTGCGGAAACTGCATCGAGTGCTTTGCGTGGTAAATTAAATTTTAATCCAACCATGTGCTGTGCGGCTAACGCACCTTTGAGCATGAGAGCGATGGTCTCAATTTTAGCGCGTTTATCCGGATCCGCCCAAGCTTTCTTATTGGCGATAAGAACGGTGGTGGTGGAGAGAAGTGTATCTACGATTCTTAATTTATTAGCGATGAGCGAAGAACCTGTTTCGGTGATATCGACAATGGCATCAGCCAGTTCAGGAACTTTTACTTCGGTTGCGCCCCAGGAAAATTCAACTGTGCAATTCACGCCGTTCTTTTTGAACCACCGGCGAGTGGTCTCGACCAGTTCAGTGGCGACGGTCTTGCCTTCCAAATCTTGAACTTTTTTAATGGCAGAAGCTTCAGGAACGCAAAGTACCCAGCGAGATTTTTGAGCGGAGGCACGACTGTAGATCAGTTCGCAAACCTCTACGACGTCCGCGGTGTTTTCTTGGACCCAGTCTTGACCGGTTAAACCGCAATCAAAGAAACCATGTTCAACGTAACGAGCCACTTCTTGGGCGCGGATGAAACGTCCATCCAAGGTGCTGTCGTCGAAAGACGGGCGATAAGAACGGCTACTTTTGGACACCGGAAAGCCGGCCCGGCCAAAAAGTTGTAGGGTTGCCTCCTCGAGGCTACCTTTGGGCAGTCCAATCATCAATTTTAAGGAATCCTTACTCATTAGGGCATTTAGGAAGTCGATGGACCGCACGGTCGCAAGCATTAAGGGGTTGACTCGGTAAAAGTATAAATGACTTTAAATCCTACATTTCCCCTATGAAACGCACGATTATTGCTTTAGTTTCTACCCTCCTGTTAGCGGCTTGCGAAGCCCCGACAGATCAAGAAGTGGTTGCTTCATCGCCCACAGTTGCATCGGACGCAAAATTCTCATGGGAAAAATCAACCAGTGGTAATGCCGCTGCATCATCCGCAAGCTTAGAAGCTCCTAAAGATACAACCAAGGCTCGTATTTTAGAGATTCGCGAAGGCAGTGGATTGATTGCTTTAGCGATGGCCGAAAAGCCTGCTGTTCACGCTCATTTACAAATTATAAAAGATAATAAAGTTTTATTAGTGGATGTTGCTTCGACCAATGAAACACAAGTGGTCGTGAATGTTATTCCTAACCAACTTAAGCGTCCTGAGTTGATTGTTGGCGACGAAGTGCTTTGCACTCCTGCCGCAGCCCCCGCCGCCCAATAGTCCGTAGGGACAAAAAGTGACAGAAGGACCCGCCTGTGCCCATAGGTGGGTCTTTTTTTGCCTAAAAACCAGGAAAACAGCTAATAAATCGCACGATTGACCCTTAAAATCTGGCACATCTAATGCTCTGAATTAGCAGAAAATGTTAAACACCCACAACCATTCTAGAAGCGGAATCATTTCCCGCCGTGTCTTGGCCCTCATTTTTGGTGTCACGATCTTCATTTTTCTCACCTGTTTAATCGGACTTTATGTTTTGGGTCGCACCGCTCCACAGATTTTAGATTCGGCGCTTAAATCTAAAGCTGACTCGGGCCTGGTCTGTGAAATCAACCAATCCAATTTAATTTTAGGAAATCTAGATCTGCAGGGAATTAAAATATCCAGCCCCGGTCGTTGGAAAGAAAAACAATTTTTATCTATCAAAACAATTAAGTGTGAACTGAATCCACTGACATTTATTTTGGGTGGTAGTCGCCATTTTAAAAACGTGGAATTAGATATCGATAAAATTGTTTTAGTAGGATCGCGCGACTACATGAAGGATAATAACGCTCAAGATATTTTGAAGGGTCTAAAGTCGGCACCAGCGGAAAGTGTCAATGAACCAACTGCGCCGAGCGAACCCAGTGTTGATCAGCCGAAGAAGTCATTTAAAATAGACAATCTTCGTCTACGGGTTGGACAAATTATTGTGGTCGTTGAAGACGGTAATAAGCCCGCTGAAATGGTCGTTAACAATAATTTCAACTTCGTTTTTGAAGCCAAAGATATTACCGAGAAAAACTACCAAAAAATGGTAAGCTTACCTCTGGGCGCAAAAGTTTTAACCAA
>JBAXUJ010000013.1:0-16679 GCA_037129735.1 Opitutia bacterium
ATAACTGACTTGGCAATGACGAGGAGGCTCTTTTATTTAGCAAAATGATAAAATACTTCTCCCTTTTATTTTTTACCCTGACGACTGTGTTTGCCGCTACGGTCCCAACAACCGATGTCACTGATTCATCACGTCAATGGGCTTACCAGGCAGATGTCGATATCAGTGGTCGCTCAGGTTCTACCCGTAATAGCGGATTAAGTCTGGGTTTTAATTTTCAAGGGAAAACCAAGGCTGATGAAATCCTGGGTAATATTTTATACGCTCGCGAATCTTCTGGCGGAGATGTTTCGGCCGATGATTTAGGACTTAAGCTGGCCTATGAAACTGCCGTTGTGAACGGACATTTTTGGTACGCACGCACGCATACTGGCTACGAAAAGGCAAAGGGTATAGATTTCTTCTCCGTTAACAGTCTTGGACTCGGTTATCGTTTTATCGCATTAGAAAAAGGACATCTCGATGGTCTCGTCGGTTTTGCTCACCGCATCGAAAATTATTCTGCTGCGGGTCAGGCTAGTTTATCAGCACCCTCTCTTGATTTGGGTTTGCTCTTCTCTAACGACCTCAAGTGGGCAGTCATTGATACCAGTCTGACATTAGTCCCCACACTTAAAGATCTGTCCGACTATATTGTTAAACATGAGACCACCTTTAATGTTTTAAGAAATGGTGGCCCAGTTTCCCTGAAGATTGGTATGTCCAACGAGTATCGCTCAATGCCCCAGCCTAACAAAGAAAAGCTCGATACGACCTATTTCGTGCGCCTTAGTTACGAGTGGAAATAGGTACTGTTGCCTAAAAATAGACATAATTGCCTAAAAATAGGCAATTATAACTGTGAATCGTTCTGGATTGTGCCGTGGCACGCTGGGTGCTGATTAGACATGAACTTTTATCTATATCCAACATGAGTACCAACCCAGCCCGTCAAAGTGCAATTGCCTCAATTGCCTCTCAGCCTCGTCTCGAAGGGACGTTCGACTTCCGTAACGAGAAGATCGACGTCATCTACGGACAAAACGTTTTCTCTCTCGAGAAAATGGAGAAGCGTTTACCAAAAGACGTTTTCAAATCTCTCAAGTCTAGTATCGAATCAGGTAGCAAACTCGATGGCGCAGTTGCTGACGTTGTTGCTGCAGCGATCAAGGATTGGGCACTCGAGCGCGGTGCGACTCACTACGCACACGTCTTCTATCCTCTCACTGGATTCACTGCTGAGAAGCATGATACTTTCTTCGAGCCTAATGGTCCTGGTACTTTAGCTCAATTCTCCGGTAAGGCTTTAATTCAAGCCGAGCCTGATGCTTCATCGTTCCCTAACGGTGGTCTGCGCTCAACTTTCGAAGCTCGTGGTTATACGGCTTGGGACGTTACTTCGCCTGCTTATATTTTTGACGGCGAAAACGGATCAACTCTTTGTATTCCTACTGCCTTCGTTTCTTGGAAGGGTGAGGCGCTTGATAAAAAGACTCCCTTACTCCGCTCCATGCAGGCTGTGAATCGTGCTGCTCAACGTGTGTTAGCACACTTCGGCAAGAAAGCCGGATTCATCAGCGCATCCTGTGGTCCAGAACAAGAATATTTCTTAATCGATTCTCGTTTATTCCACTTACGTCCTGACCTCTATACCTGTGGTCGTTCTCTCTTTGGTGCTAAGCCTGCTAAGGGCCAAGAATTTGAAGACCAATATTTCGGTACGATTCCTGATCGCGTGCTCGCATGCATGATGGAAACCGAACGTGAGTGTTTCAAACTCGGTATTCCAATTAAGACACGTCACAACGAAGTAGCTCCTGCTCAGTACGAAGTAGCTCCTATTTATGAGTCTGCTAACGTAGCGCATGACCACCAAATGTTAACCATGACGCTCTTACGTCGCGTTGCATCAAAGCACGGCTTCGTTTGTCTTCTCGTCGAGAAGCCTTTCGCAGGCGTGAACGGATCTGGTAAGCACGTTAACTGGTCCATCGGTGGTCCAGGCGTTGGTAATCTTCTCGAGCCAGGTAATGATCCTCACACCAACGCACAGTTCCTTGCATTCTGCTCGGCTGTGATTCGTGCCGTGGATTTACACCAAGGTTTACTCCGTGCTTCTGTTGCCTCTGCTGGTAACGATCACCGTCTCGGTGCGAACGAAGCACCTCCTGCAATCATCTCAATTTACTTGGGCGATATGCTCAACGAAGTCATCGAACAAGTTAAAGCCAGTGGTGCTGCATCCAGCTCACGCAAAGGTGGCACGATGACTCTCGGTGTAGATACCTTACCTGTACTTCCCAAAGATGCTGGTGACCGCAATCGTACCAGTCCGTTCGCCTTCACTGGAAATAAATTCGAATTCCGCGCAGTGGGTTCTGCCTTCTCCGTCGCTGGTCCATTGACTGTGTTAAACACAATCATGGCTGACTCACTCGATATGTTGGCTGACGAACTCGACGCCGAAATGAAGTCGACCAAAGACTTCAATGTCGCTCTCCAAAAAGTTCTTAAAGTTATCCTCACCAAGCACGGTCGTATCGTGTTCAATGGTAATGGATACTCTGAAGAGTGGCACAAAGAAGCAGAGAAGCGTGGACTCAAGAACCTCCGTACAACTCCCGAGGCTCTTCCCGAAATCGTTTCCAAGGCTGCCGTTGAATTATTCGAACGCCAAAAAGTTCTCAGCAAAGACGAGTTACACTCACGCGAAGAAATCTACACTCACTCTTACGTATTAACCGTGAAGACTGAGTCGAAGTTAACTTCTGAGATTGCACGTACGCTTCTGTTGCCAGCTGCATTTAAGTATGCAACTGAACTTTCAGCAGTGGCTGATAGCAAATCCGGTAAGAAGTTACGCGCCGAGATCCTCGCCCTCGCCGATCAATTATCTGATGCGATTGATACATTGGATAAGGAACGCGCGGTTGAGTCCGACACCCACAGCAATGCAAAGCATGCCTGCGCTAAGGTTCTGCCTGCAATGTTGAAGGTACGTGCCGCAGCTGATGCCCTCGAGGAATTAGTGGCCGACGAATATTGGCCATTACCATCCTACCAAGAGCTTCTCTTCCTCCGCTAAGCCTTTCGGCCTAGTTGAACATCATGGGTCGAGTCTTCACGGACTCGGCCCATTTTTTTGCCTGGACAGATCGGCCAACAAAAAACCCGCCAGGGTAGGCGGGTCTTGGGTCGGATAAACTAAGTCGGACGACTTAGTTGTTATCCCACTTCTTACGGAGGTAACTATTGAAGTTCTTTACCTTGGTCTTACGACGACGACGTTCACATGGCTTTTCATAGCCACGTTTAGCGCGGACGTCTTTGATTACGCCCTCGCGGTCGATTTTTTTCTTAAGGCGGCGGAGAGCCTTATCGATGGTCTCGCCTTTACGAATCTTGATTTCTACAGACATGATTAATCAGTTGGAGGGTTGAAAGAACAGAGTCTGGTGGGGCTCGTCAACCCAGAAACCACGACTTTTTAGGATGTGAAAAACTTATCAAGAAAGGCAGATATCACGCTTGCGGAGGGGGTAATCCAAGGCAATCGTGGCAAACAACCCTCGATGTACCTCAAGGAAATCGTAGCCAACGGATTCAAAAGCTTCGCCGATCGTACTCGAATTGAGTTACGCCCCGGAGTCACGGCTGTCGTCGGACCCAATGGCTGCGGAAAATCGAACATCGTGGATGCCATCCGTTGGGTGCTCGGCGAGCAAAGTGCTAAGTCCCTCCGCGGACAGAGCATGCAAGATGTTATCTTCAGTGGTACAGATAATCGTAAGCCACTACCTCAGTGTGAAGTAGAATTAATTTTTGCGGATTGTGAAAAAGAATTAGGAACCGCTTTTGCAGAAGTTTCGGTCATGCGTCGTCTGTACCGCGAGGGTACGAGTGATTATTTTTTAAACGGCAAGTCGGCGCGCTTAAAAGATATTCAACGTCTCTTCATGGATACCGGTATCGGTCGCATGTCCTACTCGTTCATGGTCCAAGGACAGATCGAACAAGTTCTTTCATCCAACCCTTCTGAGCGCCGTTATCTTTTTGAAGAAGCTGCCGGCATCACTCGTTATAAATCTCAGCGTAAAGAAACACTTAATAAATTATCAGGTGTCGATGCGAACTTAGCTCGAGTCACCGATGTGATTGGTGAAGTGGGTCGACAAATTTCCAGTCTGCGTCGTCAAGCTGCCAAGGCTCTTCGTTATCGCCGCTTAAAACATCGCTACACTCATTTAGATTTAGCGTGGCAGGCTAAACAGTTTATCGACCGTCGCCAACAGGTAGAAAAACTTGAAGGTGAAGCTAATACCTGTCGCACCGAGGTACAATCACTGTCCGACAGCTTGCAGACCCGCGAATCCGCCCTCGCATCCACCCGCGCTGCCCGTATTGAACTCGCGGAATTAGTTCAACGCGCTCAACAGGCTTTGTTTGATTTACGTACAGCTCGCGAGAACTCCGAATCTGAAGCGCGTACCGCCGATTTAAGATCGGAAGATTTAACGGCGCGCTTGGCTGATATTCGTCGCGAGGCCGCTGAAGCCGAACAAGCAATCACTGAATATGAAACACGCTTGCGTGGAAGTTCCGATGTTAAATCTGCCGCCGCGGGAGATGTTTCAGCTGCTGATGCAAGCTTCCGAGAAAAAACTGCCGAGGTAGATCAATTAGGACGACTGGTCACTGAGTCCGAAGTTCGTCTACGCATGGCACGCCAAGACATTTTAATTGCCGAAGGTGAAATGACACGTGCACGCGCTGACGTCACTAATTCTGAAGTTGATTTACGTGGTCACCAAACTCGCTTGGTGGATTTAAATGATTCACTCACTCAAGCCAAAGCAGAACGCCACGGTTTAGAACGTCGTGCTAACGATAGCGCTACGGTCGTAAGCACACGTCACCAAGATTTACAAAATGCGCGTAGTAACGAAAGTACGGCGACCGAAAAAGTAAAGGTGTTCTACAACGACTTCCGCTCACTTCAGCAGACTATTTCGGAACAAGATCGTATTGTTGCTAAACTTTCCGCTCAGTTGGGTCTCCTCGAACAAATGCAATCGCGCCTCGAAGGATTCTCCGATGCAGCGAAAGCAGTTTTACGCGGAGAACTTTCCGACGGTAAAGAAGCAGGTAAGGCATTAGCCGATCTCGTGAGTGTAACTGACGCGTCAGTAGCCGGTCCTTTAGAGAGTATCCTCGGTGCAGCTTCTGAAGCGGTGGCTTTGGATAACATCGATTTCTTGCCTGGTATTGTGTCGCAGATGGGTGAGCGCGAATTGGGTCGTGCGGTATTCCAAGTAGAGGCACCTCAAACTCAAAAATCTTCGGTAAACGCTCCTTCCTGGCTTCGTCAGGCCTCGTCCGCTGTTCAACCTAAGGCCGCCAGCCATGCTCGCCTTATCTCAAATCTTTTCGATGGTTGTTATATTTGTGATAGCTTGAGCGACTTCCTTAAATGGTGGCGCGCTAATCCCGGATTCGAATTCTTTTTAGTAGCAACCACAAGTGGCGATCTCATCGATCGTCGCGGTCTCGTCTTCGCGGGTCGTCCCCGCAAAGCCTCTTCAGGTGCTGCGATGGGTGTATTTTCACGCGAGAGCGAAATTCGCTCCGTGCGTCAAAAACTTGAAGAAGAAAACGATAAACTCACCACGCTCAATGAGCAGGCGATTAGTTTACAAAGTCAGATTGATGAAGCTGAAGCTAATTTAGTTAATTTACGTTCGGCTACTGAGGCTGCCGCAGAAGAACTTTCTGTCGCTCAAGCCGATGAACGTTCTGCGCGTGCTACTTTAGCAGCGATGGACGAAAGAATTTCACGCGAGCAACGTCTGTTAGATGAAACCGAAGTGGCGAAAGGTGAATCCATTATACGCCGCAATCGTGCTCAAGATTTATTAACAGCCAAAGACGGCCAAGTTGCCGGTCTGCGTCAGGCGATTCTGGATGGTGAACAAGATGTTGAACGTCGTCGCAAAGATGCTGAAACCCGACGTTCTCTCTTAGGCGACGTCCGTTTGAGTTTAGCTGAGCAACGTCAACGCCTCGAATTGGCGGGTCGTGAATTAGCGGATTTAGAATCTCGTAAAATTGAAGCCACCGCACGCTTGCTGGCTCGTCGCACGGAAGGACAGAATAGTGAGCGCGCGATTGCCGAATTAAAAGCTCAAGCGCAAACGGCTCGCGAAAATTCTCAGCGTTTGGCCGGCGAAATTGAAACTTCGGCGACTGCTTTAGCTGGCCTGCGTGATGACTTAAGCCAAAAAGATTCTATTTTAGAGTCTGAAGATCGCGTATTATCGGTTGATCGTGAACGTCTGCGCCAAACTGAGAGCCAACTTAAGTCCTATGAGGTTTCCCTCGCGGAACAAAGTTCTCAGTGTAATTTCATTTCTGAAAAAGTTTTATCTGATCACCAGACTGATGTGGCTAAAGTTGATTGGCGCATTGAATTATGGTGGGCCGATGGTGAACCCGAAGGCGCAGCAGGCTTTGACGATTTAGAAGAAGCCGAAGAGGGTGAAGCTCAACCCGCTAAAGAAACTTCTGTTCAACGTGGTCAACCCACCGAGGATGACCTCAAAAATATTGAATCCGTCGATTGGCCTCCCTTGGTCCGAGAAATTTCTCAACTGCGTGAGCGCATGGCGGGAATGGGCTCCATTAATTTAGTCGCCGTCGAAGAATATTCTTCTCTGCGCGATCGTCATGATTTCTTAACCAAGCAAAGCGACGACTTGTGGAAGGCTAAAGAAGAACTCACTAAAGCGATCAACGAACTTAACGAAACCTCCCTCCGTTTATTCACGGAAACCTTTGAACAGATTCGCAAGAACTTCAAATTCACGTTCGAGCGTTTATTCGTCGGCGGATTTGCCGACTTACAATTAGTTCAAGCTGAGGATCCGTTGGAAAGTGGAATCGAAATTATTGCGCAACCTCCTGGCACCAAGTTGAGAGGCATTTCATTACTCTCGGGTGGTCAACGCACGATGACCGCCGTGGCCTTGCTCTTTGGTATCTACATGGTGAAGCCTTCGCCCCTTTGCGTATTGGACGAATTAGATGCACCGCTCGACGACACTAACGTTGGCCGATTCACAGATATTTTAAGAGACTTCACTAAATTCTCACAATTCTTAGTGATTACGCACAATAAGCGTACCGTCTCGGCGGCTGATACTATTTTTGGTGCGACCATGCAGGAACGCGGTGTGACGAAGCTTTTCTCGATGCGCTTTAATAAAGAAAGCGATCAAGCTGAGCCGACGCAGCCGGGTGGTGGATTTACGATGGCTCGTTGAGGTCGGCTTGCCTTGAATCCCTGAAGTCTTATAAATAGACGCATGAGTCGTCTGTTTGCCGCCATCCTTTTATTACCCTCATTACTTTTTGCGGGGGTGACATTTGAAACCGATTCACGGGAATTAAATCGTTCGAGACCCGGAGCAAGTTACGCCGATATGCTAGCGCAGGTAACGCCAGCTGTGGTAAGTATTCGCATCGCCAAAACTATTCCGAACGAAGTGATTCGTCGTTTGCGTGGTCGTCTTACTTCTGAGGATTTAAAGCAGTTGAAAGTAGATGCACAAACGGGCGAAGTACTTTTGTTTCAAGGATTGGGTTCTGGCACTATTGTAAATTCGAATGGATATATTATCACTAATCGTCACGTCGTTTTAGTCAGCGATGATCGTACGGGTGCCGTTACGATTGCGAATGCAGCTTATGTGACGCTCTCAGACAAAAGAGAATTTAAAGCGCAGGTGTTGGGCGTAGATGAAAAAACAGACATCGCTGTTTTAAAAATTAACGAAAAAAATCTTCCGTTCGCGCGATTTGCGAACAGCGATAAATGTCGGGTAGGGGATGTGGTTTTTGCAATTGGAAACCCTTTAGGCGTTGGCATGACCGTCACCTCAGGAATTGTTTCGGGACTCAGTAGATCAGACACTGGAGTTGGTCTGGCTTATCAGGATTTCATTCAAACCGATGCAGCGATCAATGCAGGGAATTCAGGTGGCCCGCTGATTGATTATGAAGGTAGAATTGTTGGGATGAATACGATGATTAGAACGGCCAGCGGGCAGGGTGGAAACATCGGTATCGGCTTTTCTATTCCTTCGAATTTAATTTCGGGTGTCGCTTTGGATCTGGCTAACACCGGTAAAGTCACGCGCGGATTTTTAGGATTATTCGGAGAAGATCTGGAGATGGATACGGCGAAGAAGCTGATGTTAAATAATGGTGCTGTTCGCATTACAGAGGTCGCTGAAGCTTCGCCCGCGTTTCGTAGTGGTTTACGTAAAGACGACATCATCACCGCCGTGGACGGTAAGTCTTTCGAGAGCTGGAATGAATTGCGTATTATCATTGCTCGACGTAAACCTGGTGAAGTCATGCAATTATCGATAGTCAGAAACGGTACGAACTCTCTCGTGAATATTACCGTGTCGGAGCGCGCTCCGGGTAATTAATGCGCTTACTCCGTTCCATTCGCGAATTAACCGGTGGTCAGGTGCCGCCAATCACCCGCCGCGCCACCCTCGTGGTCGGTATTTTATTTTTTATTTCTCTCATTGTTTTCAAACCACAAGCGAAGGTCTATCCGCGAGCACAGACCTTGGCGCACCCCGTTCAACTTTTACCAACGGGGAGTGCTTTGGCTGAAAACGAGACTTTGTTGGATGCTTCGGTGATTTATTTACCTTCAGCTTCGTCAGAACGCCGAATCGCATCTTCATCCGAGACCATCCAAGTGGAAGATGCTCCGTTGCCTGGTTTCGGCCCTCAATTCCGTTTTGCTCCTAACCGTGCGCTTGATTTACCACTGGAGACAGAAAAATCTCAGGCCCCCAGTGCCTACCAGGCTATACCTCTTAAGGACACCCAACCCTTCGCTTCGATCGGTTCGGCCAATTTGTCCCAAAATTCCATGGAGCCAAGGGGTGGTTTATACGAAGTTTATCCTGTTAGTGGGGCAACAAAGCCTATTTTAAGTGGTAAAATACCAAATAAAATCAATTTTACCAATAAAAATCCCACAAAAAGTGACAAAATAGCCCCAATTTCATCGAATTTAGAGCTTTTAATTGCCCTAGATTCGATGGGAATGCAGTCCCAAGCTCGATTATTGAGGTCTTCGGGGGATATTGAGTTGGATAATGAAGTAAAACAGTGGAGTTCCTCGATGGATTGGGGTCGTCTCTTGGCTCCGGGATTTTACCGTTTGGTGATCGGTCCCTGAGGTTGAAACCCTGGGTTAAAAGAAGCTAGAAAAAACCGCTTGACGATGGGCAAATCGATGGGCATTCAAACCCTTCCCTTGACGTCCAAAGCGCGTTGACGGTTCGCCCCTGTAGCTCAGTTGGCAGAGCGCGTCCTTGGTAAGGACGAGGTCGACGGTTCAAATCCGTTCGGGGGCTCCACCACTTTCCACAACAACACCAACCACCTCCTCAACAAAAAACATCATGGCAAAAGAGAAGTTCAATCGCACCAAGCCTCACGTGAACGTCGGCACTATCGGTCACATCGACCATGGTAAGTCTACCACCACGGCTGCTATCGTTGCCGTTCAGGCACGTAAAGGTCTCGCTGAGACCAAGTCATACGCTGAAATCACCAAGGGTGGTACAGTGCGTGACGCTACCAAGACTGTGACCATCGCTGCGTCACACGTTGAGTACGAATCTAACAATCGTCACTACGCACACGTCGATTGCCCAGGCCACGCTGACTTCGTTAAGAACATGATCACTGGTGCTGCACAAATGGACGGCGCGATTCTCGTTGTATCCGCTGCTGACGGTGTGATGCCACAAACTAAGGAGCACATCCTCCTCGCTCGTCAGGTGGGCGTTCCTAAGATTGTTGTATGGTTAAATAAAGTAGACCTTTCCGAGCCTGATCTTATCGACCTCGTTGAAATGGAAGTTCGCGACTTACTGAATAAATACCAGTACGATGGCGACAATGCTAAGATCGTTCGTGGTTCAGCTACTGCTGCTCTCGATGGCACCCCAGAAGGCGAACAAGCGATTCAAAATCTTCTCGATGCTCTCGACGCAGAAATTCCTGAGCCTAAGCGCGAAACCGACAAACCTTTCATGATGTCTGTTGAAGACGTCTTCTCAATCACTGGTCGTGGTACTGTTGCCACTGGTCGTATTGAGCGTGGTGTTGTTAAGGTTGGCGAAGAAATTGAAATCGTCGGTCTCCGCGATACTCTCAAGACAACCGTTACTGGTGTTGAAATGTTCCGTAAGGAACTCGATCAAGGTCAAGCTGGCGACAACGTCGGTCTCCTTCTTCGTGGTGTTGAAAAAGCTCAAATCGAACGCGGACAAGTTCTCGCGAAGACTGGCTCAATCAAACCTCACACTCAAGGTAAGGCACAAATCTACGTTCTGAAACAAGACGAAGGTGGCCGCCACACTTCCTTTACCAATAACTATCGTCCTCAGTTCTTCTTTGGAACTTGTGACGTTACCGGTACCGTTATCCTCCCTGCAGGAGTTGAAATGGTAATGCCTGGTGACAACGTTACGATCACCATCGAATTACAAAAACCAATCGCTATGGAAAAAGGCCAACGCTTCGCGCTTCGTGAAGGTGGCAAGACCATCGGCGCAGGTCAGATCCTTGATATCATCAAGTAATCTCTAACCAGACGCTTCGACAAGGTGCCGAGGTCCCCTAAAAAGGTCCCCGGCATTTGTCACTTCTAACCAAATCATAGGACGGTAGCTCAATTGGCAGAGTAGCGGTCTCCAAAACCGTTGGTTGTGGGTTCGACTCCCTCCCGTCCTGCCACTCTCTCCTAAAAAAACACACTCATCACCACCATGTTCGCCTTCCTCGGACGCCTTCGCACCTTCTGGAACGAAACCCTCAATGAGGTTTTTGTTAAGGCGACTTGGCCTACAGCGAAGGAACTCGTGGACTCTACGCTCGTAGTAATCGCAGCTGTTTTTCTTTTGGGCACCGTGGTTTTTCTCTGTGATTTTTCACTCTCAAACTTCGTCCAATTCGCGACCAAACTGGTTCGCTAAATTAAATGTCTAACTCTCCCGCAGATTTCCGTTGGTACACTATCCAAACCCTCTCGAACAACGAGGGCAAGGTGAAGCGCACCCTTGATCGTAACATCAAGGAAGAAGAAATGGGTGATTACATCGCCGAAATCTTAATGCCCGTAAAAACGGTTAAAGATTTCCGTAACGGAAAAAAACGTGAGAGCGAAATGAAGTTGTACCCGACGTACCTCTTTGTTCGTGCCCGTTTATTCGATCAAGAAGGCGCACTCTTAGAAGGACCTTGGAACTTTATCAAAAAGACTGATGGCGTCACGGGTCTCATCGGTGCCATGAATCCAACTCCTCTGCGCACTGAAGAAATCAACACCATCATTCAACAGATGGCTGATTCTGCTGACAAGGTTGTACCTAAACTCAGCTTCAACATCGGTGAACGCGTCAAAATTACTGACGGACCTTTCAAGAGCGTTTCTGGAACTATCGACACCATCGACAACGATCGTGGCCGCCTCCAGGTCTCAGTAGATATTTTCGGCCGCTCGGCTCCTGTGGAGCTCGAGTTCTGGCAAGTTGAACGCGATGACCGCGAATAATTTTATAAACCCTAAACTTTAACACACACTACTATGGCAAAGAAAGTCGTCGGCGAAATTAGGCTCCAGCTCCCTGCAGGTGCCGCTAATCCAGCTCCTCCCGTTGGTCCCGCTCTCGGGGCTAAGGGCGTGAACATCATGGCCTTTTGTAAAGAGTTCAATGCTCGTACGAAAGACCAAGCAGGTTTGATCCTGCCGGTAATCATTTCCGTTTTCCAAGATAAGTCTTTTACCTTCATCTTAAAATCTCCTCCTGCTTCCGTCTTACTGAAGAAGGCTGCGAAGATTGAGAGTGGTGCTGCTGTTCCTAACCGCGACAAAGTCGGTAAGGTTACCAAGAAGCAACTTCTCGAAATCGTCGAGTTGAAGAAAAAAGACTTAAACGCCACGAACCCTGAAAACGCTGCCCGCATGATTGCAGGTACCGCGCGCTCGATGGGTATCGAAGTTGTTGGCTAATTTTCACCCCCAATATCCAAACCAAAAAATTACTGCATCACGCAGGAGACCCAAAGTCGCTATGAAAACCAAAAACAGCAAACGCTATCGCGCCGCATTACAAGTCGCCGACTTAAGTGCGAAGTACGATATTAACCAAGCCACCGAAATCATTAAAAAGATGCCCGGTGCTAAATTCGACGAGACCGTCGAAATTTCCGCCTTCCTCGGCGTAGATCCTAAACAGTCCGACCAAATGGTTCGTGGTACTGTTTCTCTACCTAATGGATCAGGCAAGAAAATCAAAGTCTTAGCATTTACTGAAAATGCTAAAGAAGCTCTTGATGCTGGTGCAGACTACGCTGGTCTCGCCGATTTAATTGCGAAGGTAAACGGTGGCTTCCTCGACTTCGATGTCGCGATCTCCACGACCTCAGCGATGAAAGACGTGCGCCAAGTAGCCCGCGTTCTGGGACCTAAAGGTTTAATGCCTAATCCTAAATCAGGAACCGTTTCTGACGATCTTCCTAAGACGATTAAAGAAGTTAAAGCCGGCCGTGTTGAATTCAAAATGGATAAGACCGGTAACATCGTCATCGTTGTCGGTAAAAAATCTTTCACCGCTCAGCAGCTTTCTGAAAATGCTGCCGTAGCCTTATCCGCCTTGGTGAAATCGCAACCTGCTGGTTTTGCCGGCGGTCGTTTCATTAAATCACTTACCCTCAGTGCTTCCATGAGTCCTGGTGTGAGTATCGACCTCAAGCCCTACGCTGCAGTCACGGCCTAATCACCCCCACTCAAAACCTAAAAGCAAACTAACATGCGCGCTGAAAAAAAATTCCTCGTTGATGAAGTGGCCTCACAGTTGGCCAGTTCCAATTATCTTCTCATTGCTAACTTCACGGGCGTAACCGTACAGGACGCCACTGCGGTTCGTGATCAACTCCGTGCTCATGGTGCGGAATATCACGTCGTTAAGAATAGCATTCTTAATATTGCGACCAAAGAAGCTAAGCTTCCGGATATCGCTAATTATTTATCAGGTCACACCGCTTTAGTGACTGGTGGAAATAATCCGACCGGTGTTGCTAAAGTTCTCGTAACTTTCTTTAAGGATTTCCAGAAGCTCGAAGTTAAAGCGGGTATCTTGGATTCTAAAGTTCTTACGAAGGCCGAAGTAGAAGCCCTTTCCAAGTTGCCTTCGCTCGATGGTATTCGTGCGCAGCTCCTTTCACTTCTCTCAACGCCCGCCTCTTCCTTTGTACGTTTGCTCGACGCAAAACGTCAAAAAGAAGAAACGCCTGCCTAATCCCTTTCCTCGTGGAGGTTGGTCCGTGTGGACTAATCCGAACGGGGGGAAATCCAAACCCAAATACCAAATACACATCCAAAGAACCCCGGTTAGGAGCCTAGTGCTCTCAAATGTCCTTCATCGGACGCTAACCATTCAAGGAACCAAACAACATGAGTAACATCACTAAAGATCAAGTAATCGAGTGGCTGAGCGCACAAAGCGTTCTCGAAGTAGCCGCTCTCGTCAAAGACCTCGAAACCAAGTGGGGCGTTTCCGCTGCTGCTCCTGTCGCTGTCGTCGCCGCCGCTGGTGGTGCCGCTGCTGGCGCTGCTGCTGAAGAGAAGACCGCCTTTGACGTTATCCTCAAGGCCAAGGGTGCGACCCCGATCAACGTAATTAAAGAAGTACGTGCGATCACTGGTCTCGGACTCAAGGAAGCCAAGGACCTCGTCGACGGTGCGCCTAAGCCTGTTAAGGAAGGCGTCAGCAAAGACGAAGCCAAGGACATTGAGACTAAGCTCAAGGCCGCCGGTGCCGAAGTTGAAATTAAATAATTTCATTTTCGCATACGCGTAAGCAAATTTGAGCGGGGAGGGGGTTCGCCTCTAAGTTTACTCCCCGCATTTTAAAACGGCAGTCTGGGCCGCCCAAAACCAGACAACCCATTTTTTAAAAGCTAAAACAACCAGCCACTCCGACACTCTACACCCGCCATGTCACAAGTACGTAATAACTTCGGAAAACTCACTGAAGTAATCCCACCTCCAAATCTTATCGAGAACCAGATCTCTTCTTACCGAGAGTTTCTCCAGCTTGATAAAAATTCGGGTGCGCTCGACAAGTTAGGTCTGCATGCGGTCTTTCACGAGGCTTTCCCTATTTCCAGCAACAACGGAAATTTCAGTCTCGAGTACCAAGGTTATAGCTTAATTTTTCCTAAGACTACTGAATTAGAATGTATCCGTGAAGGCATCAGTTATGCCGTCACCGTGATGCTTAAATTGCGTCTTTCCGAAAAGAGCACCTTTAAAGACGAAGAAATCATGATGGGTGAAATCCCGATGATTACTGAGCGTGGATCCTTTATTGTTAATGGTGCTGAACGTGTCGTGGTTTCACAATTACACCGCAGCCCTGGTATCTGCTTCGAAGAATCTCAGCACACGAGCGGAAAACAATTACACGCCTTCCGTATTATTCCTGACCGCGGAACTTGGATCGAAGTTCAATTCGACCAAAACGATTTGCTCTGGGTTTACCTCGATCGCCGTCGCCGTCGTCGTAAATTCTTAGTCACCACTTTACTCCGCGCCTTTGGTTATAAAGACGACAAGGACATCCTTAGTCTCTTCTACGCCAGCAAGGAATACACCGCTGAGAGCGCTCTTAAATTAGAGCCCGAGAAATTAGCTAATTTAGTTTATGCAGATCACATCGTGGATGTTGATACCAACACCAGCAAAGTAATCGCTAAACAGTACGACAAACTTTCCCGCGAAACTCTCAAAGAAATCCATAAGCAACTTCCTAAACAGAAGTTCAGCGTCTTTGACACGAGCTTCGATGACGGTGCGGTGATTCTCTCACTCCGTAAAGATATCAGCGCCGTTCGTAACGAAGAAGAAGCACTGAAAGAAATCTTCCGTAAATTACGCCCAGGTGAACCTGTGAACGTGAAGAATGCGCGTGCGCACATGCAACGCCTCTTCCAAGATCCTCTGCGTTATGATTTGGGTCGCGTCGGTCGTTATAAACTTAATCAGAAATTAAATCTCAAGACTTCAATCGATACACGTATTATCACTCCTGAAGATATCGTTGCTGCGACCAAACTCCTTTGCGAACTCCGCAAGAAAGATGGTCCTGTGGATGACATTGATCACTTGGGTAGCCGTCGTGTTCGTAACGTGGGTGAGTTATTAGCTAACCAATGCCGCGCCGGTCTAAAGAATGTGATCAAGACCGTTAAAGCTCGTATTAATGAATACGATCAAAGCGTCGATTCCATCACTCCTCAAAAATTAGTTAATCCAAAGCCTTTCGCTAATTTAATCCGCGAGTTTTTCCAACGCAGTCAGCTCAGTCAGTTGATGGATCAAATCAATCCGCTGTCCGAGTTAACACACAAGCGTCGACTTTCCGCCCTCGGGCCTGGAGGTTTAAATCGCGATCGTGCTGGTTTCGAAGTGCGCGACGTTCATCCTTCGCACTACGGTCGTATCTGTCCGATTGAGACCCCTGAAGGTCCAAATATCGGTTTAATTAATTCACTCTCCACTTACTCACGTATCAATGAGTTTGGTTTTATCGAAGCTCCTTATCGTAAGGTTGTTCGCGGTAAAGTAACCAACACCGTAGAATACATGACCGCTGACCAAGAAGAAAAATTCAAGGTTGCGCAGGCTAATTCTGAGCTCGATGCCAACGGAAATCTTAAAGGAAAAGTAACCGTTCGTTATCGCGACGATATTTTAGAAGAAGATCCAGACTCCGTGGACTACATGGACGTTTCTCCGCAACAGGTTGTTTCTGTGGCTGCAGGATTAATTCCTTTCCTAGAGCACGATGACGCCAATCGCGCATTGATGGGTTCGAACATGCAACGCCAAGGTGTACCCTTGGTGATTACTGAATCTCCTTACGTTGGCACAGGCTTAGAGCGTCGCGTCGCGATTGACTCTAAGACTGTAGTTGTGGCCGAAGGCGTCGGTATCGTCGCTGCCGCGGACGCCCGTCGCATCGTCACCACTAAAGATGGTGAGATTGCTCCTGGCCAATTTGAAAATAAGAAATTCAAGAGCGATCCTGCCAAAGGCATCTTCGTTTACGATCTTCGCAAATTCTTAAAGACCAACGCATCGACCTGTTTCAATCAGCGTCCGCTCGTTCGTCGTGGTGATAAAGTAAAAGTCGGTGATGTCATCGCCGATGGCGCCGCCACGGATAAAGGCGAACTCGCCTTAGGTCGTAACGTTCTCGTCGGCTTCATGCCTTGGAACGGTTATAACTTCGAAGATGCTATTCTTCTCTCCGAACGTTTACTGAAAGATGACGTCTTTACTTCGATCCACATCGAAGAATTCGAAGTCACTGCTCGTGATACGAAACTCGGGCCTGAACAAATTACCCGCGATATTCCAAATCTCGGTGAAGATGCTTTACGCAATCTGAATCGCGACGGTGTTATCCGCATTGGTGCTGAAGTTAAACCTGACGACATTCTTGTCGGAAAAATCACTCCTAAGAGTGAAGGGGACTTAGCTCCTGAAGAAAAACTTCTCCGTGCTATCTTCGGTGAAAAAGCTCGTGACGTAAAAGACA
>JBAXUJ010000130.1:0-3590 GCA_037129735.1 Opitutia bacterium
AAAATAGTCGTATCCATGCCCTAAACCTAGGTTGGCAAAATTGAAAAGCAAGCCTCGGACATTCTATTAAGTTCTCGCAACCTCTCTCGTTTTATAGGGTTTTAATTATTGTATGAAAATACTTACCACCTCCGTACTCTTTATAGCTGCTGCGGCGGCGGTCACCGGGCCGACTTTAATTAAGTCCGACTCCGAAGCGCCGGGCCAAAATAAAGTCACCATCACAGTAAAGGGCGACAAGCGTATCATTGAATCGAACGGAATTCCTGACCACAAAGTCGCCAAGTATCCCGCGAAAGGAAATCCGAACACCATTTCAGAACAAAAATATCATCTCGAGGTTCCTGCTAATCCGAAACCTGCGACGGGACAAGCCAGCCGCGGCGGTTCGGCTTGGGGCGTGGCACTCAACGGTGTAGTCTTTGATCCAGGTACAGCCGAAGTTTATAATGACGGAGACCGCAGCAATCCTTGGCATTACGAAGCGCTCATGAGCAATACTGTCATGGGAACGACTCCTAAAATTAAAGTCGGGTTGGGCCTAGATGAAAGCCACGCGCACGTTCAGCCTAATGGTGCGTATCACTATCACGGCATTCCTACCCTGCTCTTTAATCGTCTCTCGGGCGGAGAAAAGAAAATGACGCAAGTCGGTTGGGCGGCGGACGGTTATCCTGTGTATGCTATTTATGGATACACTAAGGCGGACGACGACAAGAGCCCCATCAAACCATTAAAGAGCAGCTATCAGTTGAAGAAAGAAAATCGCCCTGGTGGAACGGATGCTCCATCCGGAAAGCCTGATGGCTCTTTTGGTTTAGACTTTGAATACGTCGCGGGATCGGGAGATCTCGATGAGTTTGGTGGTCGCACGGGTATCACTCCTGAATTCCCTAAAGGTACTTATTATTATGTAATGACGGAGGAGTATCCCTTTATCCCACGTAAATTTAAGGGCACACCAGATGCTACATTCAGTAAGCAGAAGATGGATCCTCATTCAAATCTCGGAGGTCAAGCGGGAGGATCGAGTCAGAAGAAAAAAGGTGGAGCTGGCGGACCACCTAGCGGTGGAATGGGTGGACCACCTTCTGGCGGACCACCGCCAGAATAAATAATTAAGGGGACAAGTTGGCAAGGTGACACGGAACGCGAACGTAGTTCGCGAGGGGACATGGTGACACGTGGGCAAGGTGACAAAGGGTAGATGCATTAACGAAAGCATGCATTATTACTGAGGGGAGATGCGTGGACGCGACGCAGTCGCGCCCCTACCTGATGCAAATGACAGAATTTTATCATGAGATTATAAATTTTGCTAACTTTTATACAATCGGTGTCAGTTAGGTGACGCTAAACGATTGGCTTTGACTGCCAGGTCAATCGAGGCCTTATTCCACAAAATTTTTAATCATGAAAACCCAAATTTCATTCGCCTTACTCATTGCAGCAGGGTTTTTCGCGTCCACTAGCAGCGCTGAAGCCGTCACTAACTTAATTGGTCAGGGAGATGGTATTACTGTCACAGCTACCGAAAAGTTTACGAGTTCAGGATTTGCACCAGTCACTAATTTAGTCGGCACGAATGGTATGCTGAATTTATCTGCTCAAGGCTATCTAACCTTATCTTCAATAACAGACCCTAGTTCAAATTATACTTCAACTTGGGCGCAGCCAAACAATACAGCGGCTCCAGGTTGGATAAATTTTGAGTTTAGTGAAAATGTTTCGTTATCCCAAATTGCTATCTGGAACTGCTCTTTCATGACTCAGCGCGGCGTTCCAAGTGGTACTTTTACTTATTCAACAGGAAATAATACAACAGGAACAGGAAACCAACTCTGGTCTGGAAATATTAATTTATCATCTATTAATGGTGGTAATTCTCCAGTTTCGGATCTTATTTCTTTCACTCAGATTAATAATGTAAAAGCCATACGTTTTTATTACGACGCTAGTGCCTCGGACTACACCGTTATTCATAAATTTGCATTCGTCGGGTCGGCATCAGCCATCCCCGAGCCTTCTACCTACGGACTCATTGGTATCGCTGCACTCGGTGTAGCTTTCGCTGCTCGTCGTCGTAAAGTTAAGGCTGTTTAAATTGAGGGGACAAGTTGGCAAGGTGACACGGTGACAAGGGGTAGTGTATAACGCGACGTTGTCGCTTCCCTGCCCGTTATGGCTACAGGTTAGCAATCGACGTACGTAAGAAATATTCAAAGTTAAATACTTTAGTTAATTAAAACCAATTTTTACGGGTTAAATTAAGCTAATCTATGATGTGAATAGATTGTGATTAAAGTCTTAGCGGAATGTGGGTATCAAAAGATTGATGAATTTTATCTGATTATTTGATTGGTGGCCGAAATTAATTTCCACCCATGAAAACTAAAATAACATCAATCGCCTTAACCGTTTTAGCGGCGCTTTTCACATCCACGGCAAAATCCAATGCTGGACCTGAGCATCCTAGTATCACAGTAACTTATAACAATTCAGGATTAACGTCGGATTCACAATACACATCAGCAATCACGCGTACTGATCCGCTTATGTATAGCACAATTAATAGTGATATCTCTTCATATTCCGCAATTAATATATATTTTGCCAACATAACGAATGCCAATGAGAGGGTAGATGTTTATGTATGGGACATCCTCGGAAACCTAGGATCAGAGGAATATCTTGTAACTGCCAACTCAACAGCCCTCATCACTTTAACACGAAACACTTACTCAACACCACTGAGTGAGGTGGGCTTGTCGCTCAATCCACGCGATGGCGGCGGTTTACAATATAAAATTGGAGGTGACACCGTCGCCCCCACCGTAGTCCCTGAGCCTTCCACCTACGGACTCATCGGTATCGCGGCACTCGGTGTAGCTTTCGCTGCTCGTCGTCGTAAGTTGAAGAAGGCTGTTTAAATTGAGGGGACAAGTTGGCAAGGTGACATGGTGACAAGGGGTAGTGTATAACGCGACGTTGTCGCTTCCCTGCCTAATAAAAAAAGCCCACTTTAATCGGTGGGTTTTTTGTTCAATAATTAAGCGAAACGATGGCCGAAGGCCTAGTAAAATTCCCCGTGTCACCTTGCCCACGTGCCAGCTTGTCCCCTGAACTTACGCTCCTTCTTTCGGGTCACGCTTCTTTTTAGGAAGAACGGGTTCGTCGGAATTAATTTCTTCGACGGGCGTGCTTTGAATTTTAAATGAATTGGTTTCCACTAACTTAAGTCGGTCGCGAAGCTTAGGATTCATTTTAGCGCGAGCTTCATCCGTGGTCACATCGCCATCAAATAAAACTTTGCCAGAAGCATCCTTAATCACGGCATGCTTTTTACCATCACGCTCATCAATCGCTACCGTGCCATCGCGATCCGATGCCACACTGTTGGATGAAACAGAGGCACCATTACCGAAGCTGAACGAAAATGATTTTGATTTCGACTGCAGTGCAGGTGCCTGTGGTGCGGGAGCTGATTCTTTTTCAGGTGCAGCTTCGGGTTGAGGCGCTTGAGGTACCGCCATGCTACGCCGACGCATTTCATTGAATTGCTGAACGATTTCAGGCGGAAAGCCCTGCAT
>JBAXUJ010000131.1:0-3497 GCA_037129735.1 Opitutia bacterium
TTAGAAGCCGATCCGTTAGTGATGTGGCAACACCGCTATGTTCAGTGGATTGCAGTCTTCATCGGGTTCGTCTTACCTTCAGCCTTAGGCTACGCTTACGGTTGGGCGATGGGTTTTTCTAATCCTGCAATGACCGCTCTGGGTTGCTTCTTAATCGCCGGATTACTCCGCACCGTGATTGTTCAACAAGGCACGTTCTGTATTAACTCACTCTGTCACATGTTTGGTCGTCAGCCCTATTCTCGCGACCACAGTGCGCGCGATAGCGGTTGGGTTGCTTTATTAACCTTCGGTGAAGGCTACCATAACTATCACCACGAATTCCAACACGATTACCGCAATGGCGTTAAGGATTGGCAGTTCGATCCTACTAAGTGGATTATCTGGACCTTATCAAAAGTAGGTTTGGTTCAAGATTTACGCCGTGTTTCTGACTCTCGTATTCTCGCTGCTGAGTTGAAAGAGAAGAGTCGCACCCTCGGTATGGATGTCGAAAAAATCGTCAGTCGTTTCGACGTTAAGACGCGCGAAATCAAGGCTTCAACGATTGCCGCAGCCGATCAATTAGCAAAAGACTTAGCGGTTCGTGCGGAAGCGCTCAAAGAACTCGCCATCACTAAGGCTGATGTGGGTCACGACACCTTAGAAGAATTGCAAGGCTTGCTCAATAAAGCTTCGGAAATTCTAGAATCGCTCCGTCGCTCCGACGCTGCAGCGATTGCTTAATTAACGTAGCTTAATTTTTTCTACCAGATTGCGGACTTCGTCTTCAATCTTGGGTAGAACTGTTTGTGGCTCTTCGAAATCGATATCGTGAAAATGCCAGTAATGAATTTTGTCGGCCCACTCCGGATGTGAACTTTGCATCATCTCGTAGTGTTCATCTTTTTTGAGAGCCACGATGTGGTGAGCCTTTTCTAAGTCTTCCAATTGAAGTTGTACGGGCGCGCGGCCTGTGAGCTCGAGGGGGATGCCTAAAGTGCCAAGTCTCGCATGAGTATCCATGGAGATCAGGGTGGGTTCGTCGGCGACGATGGAGGTGAGTAAACCCCTGGAAAACGCCCTCGCGGACAGGCCTTTTTCGAGGGCATGCCAATTGAAAATAGCCTCCGCGTGCCGACTTCGGTAGAAATTCCCAGTACAAATGAATAGAACTAGGGTTTCCTTGTAATCTGCGCTTGTGCGGGAGGGCATCGTTAGTAGAGTTCGTGAACATAACTAAATCGCCATGGCACGCAAACTGTTCGTTCTTTCTGTTCTCACTTTCACTTTAGTAGGCTGCATGGGCCCTGAAAAAGGTCCTAGCCCTGTTACCGACACCGGTCTCTCGGGTTTCGGCAATGCCCCTGCTTTTGATACACTCACTCCTCTGAGCCCATCATCAGGCACAACCGTGAAGTCGACTTCTACTAAGAAGTCCAAAGGTAAGTTGCCTCTGAACAGTTCGAGCCAGAAGTAATTTCTTAAGCTCTGATTAAAATCAGAGTAAGGAAACTTCGGTCACAAAAGTTTCTGTCCGACCGGGCTCCGCAAAACGGAGCCCATTTTTATGCTCGGTGCTATTGGGTGGGCCCATCCAAGGTTCGACGCAATAGAACGGCGCTTCCGCATCAGGCGTCCATGTCACCACCGCTGCCCAACTATCTGGTATGGGTTCTTCGCCAACTTTAACAGAAATATTTTCTTCACCCGACTTAGGGCCGAAAACAACCAGTGAATCTTTGAGATTGGTAAAGATACAATCAGGGAGTCCAGGATTATCAAAAGTAAATTCAGTCGCGCCTTTGAGATCCGCAAACGGAATGAGTTTTCCATCAGCCGCATGTCGCCACTGTTTCTTCGAGGGGATTTTAATGGTGTAATCGCTGCGACTTAAACCTTTGTGCCAAGGTAAGGTGAAGTAGAAGTGATGTCCGGCACACCAGGGCAAGGGTTGTTGATCGCGATTTTCGAACTCAAATGTGCAACGCACAAATAATTCGCGGAATTCATAGCGCACCCGGAATTCATATTTAAAAGGATAGCAGGCTTCCGCACGTGCATTGGTCACTAGGCGAAGCAAAGCATGTTTATCGCTCGACTCGATGAATTCGAATTCACAATCACGTGCGAAACCGTGTTGCGGCATGGGACGTTTTACTCCCGCACTGTCTTTCCAGAAAAACTTTTCTCCATCGGCGTAATTGCGACCCATAAAAGGGAAGAGGATGGGATTTCCACCGCGCACTAAACCGATTTTATCTTGAGCAAAGTCAGCACCTTCTGGCCAGTGAAGAACGTTTCTTACGCCCGTCGGTAAATTAAGTTTCCAGTGAATGAGTCGAGCTCCACGAGTGAGGCAGGTTTCATAGGTAGATGCCCCAACGGTCCATCGCTCCATCGGAACATTATTTACGGTAAATTTTTCCATGCTTCAGCCAAAACCTAAGAGTGAATGAAGGCAAACGTGGAATCTTAAATTATTTTTTGGACATTAAATAATGACAGACCATCCACTGCTCACCTTTTTCAAAGTTCCAGAGTTCCGCACAGGCCATGAAAAAAATACGCCAGTAAGCCAGCCATTGGCGGGCTTTTTTAGGTCCATAGGTTTCCGCAAAAATACTCAAAACCTTTTCTCGATGTTGATCGGTGTTCTGTAGCCAATGTTCAGCGGTTTGTCCGTAGTGTCGTCCGCACACTTCCCATTGGGTTTCTAGTTTAAGGTTATCCTGAAAGTGAGTGGGCAGATTATTGGAAGGCATGATACCTCCGGTGAAAAAGTGGCGGGACATCCAATCGGTACCGTCTTTAGACTCGAAGTGATAGGCACAGTCGCGATGGGTGAAGACGTGGAAGAAGAGCTTACCTTCAGGCTTCAGCCAAGTGCTGATGCGACGAAAGAGCTCCTGCCAGTTTTTCATGTGCTCAAACATTTCTACCGAAACTACACGATCAAAGGATTCGGGCGAAATCGAAAAATGATTCATATCGCAGGTGATGACGGTGACGTTGTTAAATCCACGCTGCTTGCACTGACCTAAAATATATTCCCGCTGAGAAGCCGAATTGGAAACGCTGGTGATTTGCGCTTGGGGATATTTCTCCGCCATCCACAGGGTGAGCGAGCCCCAGCCGCAGCCTAATTCGAGAATCTTCTGTCCGTCTTTTAATTCTGCCCGCGTGCAGGTTAGCGCCAACATGGTTTCTTCTGCTACCTTGATGGACTCATCGCCCTGAGTGTAAAAACACGAGGAGTACTTGAGACGTGGACCTAGGCAAAGCTGATAAAAGGCCGCGGGAACTTCGTAGTGTTGTTCGTTGGCCGCCTTGGTTTCAATGGCGACGGGTAACTTTTTCAGTTCTTCGGCAAACTGAGAAATTCTTTTGAGTCGTTCGGCTGGATCCGCGGCTCGCTCATCTTTTAATCTCTGCTGCAGTAATTTCCGAATGCCACGGCGGATAATAAAATCGGGTAAAATATCCCAACCTAGTAAGGTGTCGATAAAAGGCATGGG
>JBAXUJ010000132.1:0-3457 GCA_037129735.1 Opitutia bacterium
CCTGGGGCTGGAGAAGGTCCCAAGGGTTCGGCTGTTCGCCGATTAAAGTGGTACGCGAGCTGGGTTCAGAACGTCGTGAGACAGTTCGGTCCTCTATCCGCTGTGGGCGTAGGAGATTTGAGGGGTTCATTTGTTAGTACGAGAGGACCGCAAATGACATGCCTCTGGTGTTCCGGTTGTCACGTCAGTGGCACCGCCGGGTAGCTAAGCATGGAACGGATAAGCGCTGAAAGCATCTAAGCGCCAAGCCTTTCCCAAGATAAGATCTCCCTATAGAACCCAGGAAGACTACCTGGTTGATAGGTCGCAGGTGTAAGCGTAGCGATACGTTGAGCTTAGCGATACTAATGTTCGATTGATCTGCAATTGGCTTCTTAGCCGTCTCAAGGACGTCTAGGCCAATGGAATCATATAAAGTAATTTTACTATGCGTAAACTGTGCAATTTTAACCCTATGACGGTCGCTATTCAGAACCTGGCACAAACATGATCACCTTCATGCAGCGACCCGAGGAATCCTTCTGGTGATCATGGGCACATGGAAACACTCGTTCCCTTCCCGAACACGAAAGTTAAGAATGTAGCCGCCAATGGTAGTGCAGCCACGCTGCTGTGCGAGAGTAGGTCATCGCCAGGTTCAACGAGCCCAGTTTCCGAAAGGACGCTGGGCTCGTCCATTTTACAAGGGTTTCAGATAAGTCTTAACCGGCCTTATTTGAAACCGCTTAGACTTTTTTATCGATGCGCCGCGAGCTGACCCAACGTCAATCGCGTCTCGGCCGCTTCTAAAATATTTTTCTCAATCCGCACCAACTCACGTAACGCCGGATCTTCATGCTCATTGAAATCATTCGCATCGCTGCCGACATCAGCATCAATGACTTTCCATAATTGTCCCACCGTCATTTTTTCCAACGTCCTCACGGGCCTCATGCCAAGCTTTTTGAAATCACCTTCTAAAAGATTTTTCTCCTTACAGATTTGTAAACAGCTTTCAATGACCCCACTGGGTAAATGCGTTTTCGAAATTAAATCCTGCACCAGAATTCCGGATTCGCCGGCTTCATAGCGTCGCAACGATTCTAAACAACAGGTGAACGCTAAGGCGCGACGAGATTGATGACTGAGCTGCTCCCAATTTTTATTTTGCGTGAGCGCGCGACGATGTTGATACGCAAACGCTAGCTGCCCGCCGAGTAAAACGAAGAACCAAGATAAATAAGTTCCGAACATGATGATCACTAAAATACTTACTCCACCATACAGAGATTGTAGATGCGTCACCTTGCTCACATAGAGCGCAGAGAGTTGATGATTTACAATAATCAGCGCGGTTACACAGAGTCCACCAATCGCCGCTGCACTCCAATGCACTCGTCCATTGGGCATGATCCGATTGAAGAGGGTAAAGGCCCCCCAAAGGAGTAAGAACGATATAATCAAAGGTCCATTACCGCTAATAAACTCAATGATTTCCTCGCCCATGGGCAGACGGATTAAAAAGTCGCCCACCCAGGAGGTACTTTGGCCAATCGCATCGGCAATCGAGGCCGCCGATAACATGGTTAAAGAGGTCGCTCCGACTAAAAAGAAGAGAATTAAAAAGAGTAAATAATTCACGCAGCGCTTATACCAATGTCGCCCCACACGTACTCCCCAAATTCCATTCAACGCATCCTCCACCCGACTTAACATCAGCACCGCTAATGCTAAAATAAAAAATAAACCAATGAGTCCCGCTTCACTGCTGGCTGCATTCGCTAAAAGTTGATCCACCATCTTATCTAAATTTTCACTAATGTCGTGCAGCTTCCGTGTCGGCTCAGGAGCATTCGCATTTTTTGCCGAAAGTGTTTTTAAATTCGATGCATTGATCTGCGGAGCAATCCATTGAATCGAAGCGACGACAGATTTTTTTGCTAAATTATCTTCACTGCTGTTTGGTTGTGAAAGAATGTATCCCGATATGGTTAACGCGAGCGCGAGGATCGGACCGATCGACATCAGCGTGTAATAGGTCAGCGCCGCCGATTGTTGGGGTATGCGATTCTCGCCAATACCTTTCCAGCTTGTGATGAAGACTCGGCAAACTGCTTTAATTCGTCCAAGCCATCCGCGCTCTTTTAAATCCTGTTTTCCCCATAAATTTTTTAGGAGGGAAGGGGAGTTTTTGATCTCTTCGGCCGCAGAATTTTTGCCCATTATATTGGCTTTCTAATAAATTTTTACCGTTTGAGCAACCTCGCTCCTCAGGGGGTAATTTCCCGGTGAGTAACACCAATAACTTAGATTTGAACTTGGCTAATTTTACGCTTTTTTAAGACGAAATCCTCTCCGCCCGTACGAACCTTAAAAAAATAGTCAAAAACCCCCATTGTGAATAAAGTTTTTTTTGTAAGTGCCCTATGGAGAGTGATTTAAGAAAAAACACTAGATGTGGTGTTAAATAGTATTTACACCCCCTATCCCTAGTATAATTTCCCGATATACCAATACATCTAGCGGCCCTTCCGGCCTCTACATAAACCCTTTTCTCTAACTACTAAAATTTCATGGAAACAATCACAGTAAAAGTCGGACCAAAAACATTCATCCTCGATAAAGCAAAAGCTGAAGAAGCATTTAAGAACAAACAAGTCATCAACGGACGTGAGTCGATGTTCTTTAATATTCTCCCACTCAAATATCAGTGGGCATATGATCTTTATAAAACCATGAAAGCTAACCACTGGGAACCAGAAGATGTTCCCATGGGTAAAGACTGCGAACAATGGCGCGAAGGTTCTGGTGCGATTACTGAAATCGATCGCTGGATTATTAAAATGGCCATCGGTTATTTTTCTGCCGCAGAAGGAATTGTCGGTGACAATATCATTCACGTTGTTCGTGAAGTCGTCACCGCTCCGGAATTAAAATTAGTTTTAGGTCGTCACGCGCACGAAGAAAATATCCACGCCGATTCCCTCGTGTACATGATCTCCTCACTCGGAATTAATCCTCACGAGTGTGAAGCGATGTTCGAAGATATTCCAACCATCGCCAAGAAGGCTGCCTTCGTCGTCAACAATTCCCGCGCTCTCCGCCGGAAGCTCGACCTCACCAAACTCGAAGACAAGCAGGCCCTCGCCCATAATATGTTCCTCTTCGGTCAGTGCATGGAAGGTACGCAATTCTACGGACTCTTCGGCATGGTGCTTTCCCTCGCTCGCCAAAATAAATTCCCAGGTATCGGACAGATGTTCCGCTACACACTGCGCGATGAGTCCAACCACATCGATCTCTTCCGCCAACTCTTCTTAGAGTTAGTAAAAGAAAATCCAGATATCTGGACCGAGTCCTTCCGCGAAGAACTTCGTCAGCTCATGGCTACTGCCGTTGGCCTCGAAAAAGACTTCATCCGCGATTGCCTCCCCGTGAACGCATTAGGCCTTTCTTCAAAGGAATTTGAGCAATATAT
>JBAXUJ010000133.1:0-3456 GCA_037129735.1 Opitutia bacterium
TTAAAATATCAAAATCGTCGTCCTGACTACATCGACGCATTTTGGAAAGTCATCGACTGGAAGAAAGCCAACGAACTCTACGTTAAAGCTATCAGTTAATTCCTGTTATCAACCCATAAAAAAGGCGACTCACTCGAGTCGCCTTTTTTGTGCCAGTTTAACGACCGCGTCGAATTTCCGAGCCGACGAAACGAATCGAAACACGCCAGACTTTCTTCACGCGAGTTTGAATTTGTCCGCTCTTAACATCAAAAGATTCCGGTATCTCGATGCGGTGGAGATCGACCACAGCATGGAATCCGCGCTCAGAGAAAATATCGATAAACATTGCGAGTGCTAATGAATCTTCAAAAAGCGGGGCTTCACTATTGATGTGAGCCTGACCCGAAATCGCATGTGCCTGGATAATCGGTAAAAACTTTTGTTGAATTAAATCTACCACCTCACGGAAAAGTTTCTTATGGCGCTCCGCATAGTCATCCAAACGTAAGACTAATTCCTGACGAGCGTGTTGGCTGATTTGATTCGAAAGCGGAATACTTGAAATAATATCGTAGGTCTCTTCCGAAAGTTCGAGTGAGCTCTGGTACTGTAACTCTTTGATAATTCGGGCCTGTACTTCAGGTATCGAACCTTGAGCGTTAATAAAGTGATAGTGGAAAATATCACGCAACGACTGCAATGGCTCGTAGGTACGCTCTTTGAATATGCGATAGCGGTTACGGGCTGCTTCGGCAGTTAAATCGGTCTTACGCACTTCAGCCAAAGGTAAACCCTCAGCTTCAGCTTTCTTATTGAACGCTAAAGTCTGCTCACCGCGCATTAATTGACGACGTACCGACTCATTCTCATCAATGAAAAGAACCAGAATATGGTAATGAGGCTTGGGGAATTTTATCGCGTTCGCTGAAACTCTAAATTCATGGCGCAACTCGTTCAGTCGAGCGAACAGATGCTTTAAGCATTCAACCTGAACCATGGAACGAGGAAAGCCGTCAACAATAGCACCGTTGGTAAATTGAGGCTCAAGTAACTTTCTAAAAAGTAATTCTACGACTTCGCGATCTCCAGCAAGCATACCCGCATCAATACGCTTACGTGCTTCGGCGCTTGAGAGTAGATCGCTGATTACGATAGGAGCGGCCGCGTAATCACGATACTGCTGAATAAAATCGGTGTTAGTACCCTTACCTGCCCCAGGGGCACCATTGAGCCAGAAAATTTCACGAGGAAAAAACAACTTATCGCGGCCAATCTCGCGTTCGAGGCTAGTCCATACTGAATCAAAAATAATCTGTGCATCCTTCACCTCTAGATCGGTGACAGTATTGTTGGTTGAACGTGCAGGTGCTTCACTCATGATAGACAAACGAATTTCTTAGGGTTTAGGACTCTCTCTGCCAATCAAAAACCCTCATTAAGGCTTTCCACTCTTATTTTGCACCTCGTCGGAGCCAGGTTTAACCACAGGCAATCCAGGGTCGTCAGAACGATTACGACGAAACTGGTAACGATTGATATCCTGCATCGATAACTGATCGACCGTCTTAGAAATAACACGGTCTGATGGACTCGATGGCTTCACATCATAGCGACCATTCTTGTCATTGGGTAATCGAGTTTCAATACCCTGAACGGTGGCGACCTTGCCCGACCAATCAGCGGTTTGTCGATCAATAGATTTTACTTCGATTACATTTTTATTTTTCAACTCACCCCGATCAAAAGTATCCGTAACTTCAACTTCAGCTTTTTTACGTCCATACACATCGTACTTACCACTCCAGGAGTCGAAGGTGATAATATTCTCACGCGAATACGGAGTGTTCGGATTTAACTCTGCTTTATTGGTATCAAATTTCTTATCTGCGACATTGGACATTTTCGATGCATTTTTAAGCGAAGAGTTAAAATCTACCGATGAGTCTACTTGTTTACTCCCGCCATTACCTGAAAGGGCGAAAGGAACTTTTCGTCCGTCACTCGTGGTCATACCCGTCGAAACGGTGGGACTTTGCGCAACGGGTTTGGGTACCTCCGAATTTGAAACCACGGGCCGAGTGGTTGGAACGGTAGGTTTAGAATTAGGAATCGGATTTACGATATTTGCCTCAATGATTTTTCCGTTCTCATCATATTTAATTGTCTGAGTGCCCTCGACTCCTCCCTCCGAGGTAGCAGTAAAACCGGCTAGGCGTGGATTCTCTGGCTTAGTCTGGGCAAGTAATTCGATGCCACAGCCTAAACAAAAAAATAAAACAACTGGAGTCAATCTACCCACTTGAGGGATAAACTGACTCCTAATCGGAAAATCTCAACCCAGACTTACGGATTAAGGAATGGGCTGTGATTTCGCCTTCCAAATGCCGTTGGCGTAGTCGCTAATCGAGCGGTCCGAGGAGAACTTAGCACAACGCGCGACGTTACGGATAGCCATAGCCGCCCAGCGACGTCGATCAGCGAAAGCTACTTCCACCTTCTCTTGGGCTTGGATATAACTTCTGAAGTCAGCTAATACGAGGTAGGGATCGCCACCTTCAACCAGTGAGTCCGCCACAGGTGACAAGGCACCAGGTTGCTCGGGCGTGAAAGTATCGGAACGAAGCCAGTCAATAATCGCTGCTAACTCGGTATCGTGATTAAGAACATCCTGCGGCGAGTAACCGTGTTTGTGCAACTCGGCAACGCCTTCAACTTCCAGGCCGAATATGAAAATATTTTCGTCCCCTACTTCTTCATGAATCTCTACATTCGCACCATCTAAAGTACCAATCGTCACAGCACCATTCAGTGCTAACTTCATATTGCCAGTACCCGAGGCTTCTTTGCCAGCCGTAGAAATCTGTTCTGATAAATCAGCGGCTGGAATAATTTTTTCTGCCAGAGAAACACGGTAGTCAGGCAAGAAAACGACCTTCAACATCCCATGCACGCGTGGATCATTATTAATCACCATGGCGACACGGTTGATGGCATGAATAATGTGTTTAGCTAAAGCATAACCTGGGGCTGCCTTCGCACCGAAAATACAAACACGCGGCTGTATTTTTACATTAGGATTATTTAAAATCTTACGATATAAATAAAGTATGTGCAATAAGTTGAGGTGTTGGCGTTTGTATTCGTGCAGACGCTTAATTTGAACGTCAAATAGTGCATCGGGTGATACTTCGACGCCCACTAATTCTTTAATTTTAGCGGCTAACTTAACTTTATTCGCACGCTTGATTCCCATGAACTCAGCTTGGAAATCTGGTCGATCAGCCAACGCATCAAATTTCTTGAGTTGTGATAAATTCGTTTCCCAACCGTTACCGGTAATCTTATCGCATAAGTGAGCTAAAGCCGGATTACAGCCGCGAATCCAGCGACGCGGAGTGACACCATTCGTAACGTTAACAAACTTCTTCGGCCAGAGTGGATCGAAACTCGCGAAGAGATGTTCGCGCAGCAAGC
>JBAXUJ010000134.1:0-3453 GCA_037129735.1 Opitutia bacterium
CCTGCTAATGGACCCGCTAATTCATTCATCGTGCCGTCAGGATTCATGACGTCGATCACCGGCAATTGATGGCGTTTACCGATATCGAAGTCGGTGCGATCGTGAGCTGGGGTTACTTTTAGAACTCCCGTACCGAAATCTTTTTCTACGGCGTTATCACCCACGATAATAATTTTTTCACGAGGGAAGGGGCGCCAAACGTGAAGACCGATTAAATCTTTATAACGTTCATCGTTGGGATGTACCGCTACACCGGTGTCACCGGGAATCGTTTCAGGGCGGGTAGTAGAAATTTCTAAATAGGTTCCAGGCTTTTCGACCACCTCGTAACGCATTTTATATAATGAGCCTTTGGAAGGCTTCATGATCACTTCTTCGTCGGATAAACCTGTTTGCGAAACGGGGCACCAGTTGACCATGCGTTTACCGCGATAAACATAACCACGTTCGTAGAGCGTGATGAAAGCTTGAAGAACTGCCTGCGAGTAACCGGCATCAAGCGTGTGCACTTTGCGATCCCAGTCACACGACGCACCCAGTTTACGTAATTGATTTAAAATAATTCCGCCGTGTTTATCGCGCCACTCGGAAGCTACTTCGATAAATTTTTCACGTCCGAGGTCATGCCGAGTCTTACCAGAATTCTGACGTAAATCTTTTTCAACACGTGTTTGTGTCGCGATGCCTGCGTGGTCAGTTCCTGGAAGCCATAAGACTGATTTGCCTTCTTGGCGGGCGCGACGAACCATAATATCCTGCAACGTGTTGTTGAGCAGGTGACCCATGTGTAAAACGCCCGTTACATTGGGTGGCGGAATCATCACCGCAAAAGACTCTTTGGTTGGGTCTACTTTTCCGGCGAAGCAACCAGCGGCAACCCAGCGATCGTACCAGTTTTGCTCAACCCCTTGAGGTTCGTAAGACTTTGGAATTTCGGCCATTTAGGATGGTAGGATTAGGGGGTAAGTTGGAGATTGAAAAGCGTTAAGAGATTTACCACATTAAAGGTAAGCTAGGCCCCATGCAACGGGAGCGGGCGAACCCCGCCAGGTCCGGAAGGAAGCAACGGCAGTCTGATTTCTCGTGTGCCGTGGTAAGCCTAGCCCCTTAACTTTAAAGGTAGACCGGTCCGACTTAGAGAGAGTGGATGCTGACCTTGTTGACCGCCATCGCTGCTTCCTTAAAGGACTCGCTGATGGTTGGGTGGGCAAAGCAGGTCCGGGCTACGTCTTCAGCGCTACCACCGTACTCCATGTGAGCACAGGCGGAGGCAATCATTTCGGAAGCACCACGAGCCACAATTTGTACGCCTAAAAGTTTATCCGTCTTTGCATCAGCAATGACTTTAACAAATCCAGTCGTTGCGTCGGAAGCAATCGCACGACCATTACCAGCGAGTTGGAATTTACCGATTTTTACTTCGATGTTTTTTGCTTTGGCTTCGGATTCAATCATGCCAACTCCAGCGACTTCAGGATCGGTATAAATGACGCCTGGGATAACGTTGTAATTTACGTGACCGGCTTTGCCCGCGATAATTTCAGCTGCAGCAACGCCTTCTTCTTCGGCTTTGTGCGCAAGCATCGGACCTGCGACCACATCGCCAATTGCGTAAACACCAGGAAGGTTAGTGCGATAGTGGTCATCAATCACGATGCGATTTCGTTCATCGAGTTTGAGGCCAGCTTCTTGTGCACCTAGGCCGACCGTGTTGGCCTTACGACCTACAGCGACGAGAATTTTATCAGCAGGGAATTCTAAAACTTTTCCATCGCGTTCAGCGGTTAAAGCAAAGCCAGCTGCAGTTTTCTTAACGCCAGTGACTTTAGCACCGAGTTCAAATTTGATTCCTTGTTTTTCAAAAGCACCTTGGGCGACTTTAGCGACATCGGCGTCGTAAGAGGGTCCGCCAATATTAGGAAGCATTTCAACGACGGTTACTTGTGATCCGATACGAGCCCAGACCGATCCGAGTTCGAGTCCAATGGCACCTGCGCCGACGACTACCATGTTGGTAGGAACAGCTTTTAAAGCGATACCGTGGTCAGATGAAATGACAGTCTCACCATCAAATTTCATGAAGGGGAGTTCAACTGAGGAAGATCCCGTTGCGATAATGATATTCTTGGTTTGCAGAATACGTTCACCGGAGGTGCTACGTACTAAAACTTCGCCAGCTTTTCCGAGTCGACCGAGTCCGCGAACAATTTCAACGCCGCGTTTGCTTACTAAAAATTCAACGCCTTTGTTGAGTTGTGTGACGACCTTATCTTTATTGGTCATCATCGCAGCGACATCGAAAGTCACTTTTTCACCACCGACGATACCGTGTTTTTTGCCATGGACCACGTGTTGAAATACTTCGGTGGAATGGAGCAGAGCCTTCGAAGGAATACAGCCAACATTGAGACAAGTCCCGCCGAGGGCAGTGTCTTTTTCAACGAGCGCTACTTTTAATCCGAGTTGCGCGGCTTTAATTGCGGCGACGTAGCCTCCAGGGCCAGAGCCAATAACGACGAGATCAAGTTGTGACATATTTTTATTTAGAAATTAGGCTCCGAAGAGCAGGGTTTGTGGTTCTTCAATGTACTGGCGAACTTTCACCAAGAAGGTAACGGCTTCTTTGCCGTCGATAATCCGGTGATCGTAGGAGAGAGCGAGATACATGATGGGTCGAATAACGATTTGACCATTTTCGACTACGGGACGTTCCACAATATTGTGTAAGCCCATGATCGCAGCTTGTGGGTGATTTAAAATCGGAGTGGAAAGCATCGAACCATAGATGCCACCATTGGAAATCGTGAAGACGCCGCCTTGAAGTTCGGGTAACTGAATTTTTCCATCACGCGCACGTTTACCAAAATCACTAATCGCTTTTTCAATGCCAGCGAAATTCAGTTGATCACAATCGCGAACGACTGGAACCATGAGACCTTTGTCGGTACCTACGGCGACACCGATATCATAGAAATTATTTTCAACAATATCATCACCGTCTAACTGAGCATTAATCGCGCGTACTTCCTTCATCGCTTGAACCGCAGCTTTGACGAAGAAGGACATGAAACCGAGTTTGATGCCGTATTTCTTGAGGAATTCTTCACCGTGACGTTTACGAAGTTCCATCACGGGAGCCATGTTAACTTCGTTGAAAGTCGTGAGCATTGCGGTCTCAGACTTCGCTTGCACGAGACGTTCAGCAATTTTACGGCGCAGAGGAGACATACGTTTTCTGGTCGTACGTCCTTCGCGATTTGGAATTTCAACGGTAGGAGCTTTTTCTGCAACGGGTGCTGAAGCGGTGCTAATGGCTGAAGGTGCCACGGCCACGATAGGAGTCTGACCATCCAGTGCCGCGAGCATATCACCTTTGGTAACACGTCCACCTTTTCCTGTTCCAGCAATGCTGTTAGGATTTAAACCAGTTTCTGCGGCGATTCTACGCACTGC
>JBAXUJ010000135.1:0-3440 GCA_037129735.1 Opitutia bacterium
TAAATGTCGGTAACAGAGCCCACTTTAATCGGTGGGTTTTTTATTTGATAGATACTGAGGGGACACGGGGGCAAGGTGACACGGTGACAAGGGGAGATGCGTTGACGCGACGCAGTCGCGCCCCTACCTAATGAACGTATCAACTCACTGTACTTTAAATTGGTGGGCCCACCCGGATTTGAACCGGGAACCAAAGAATTATGAGTTCTCTGCTCTAACCATTGAGCTATAGGCCCGTACTGAATGGATAACCTAATGCTTCTGTTTTGAAAAGGAAAAGAAATATCTATTGTCCCTGGCCCTTTTTACGGGGTTTTCCTGAATCGTTTGGCTTATCTCCACCACCACCGCGCTTCGCATTCAAATCGTAGGTCTCCGACGTCTTACCGTCTTTGCCGTTATCAAAATCCATTTTTAAATTCGTGCTGCTGAGTACATAACTCACCGATCTTTTTTCTCCGTTCACCGTATAACCGAGTTTGTATTTACCTTCACCTTCAATCGCCCAGTCGGTAATCACCGCACCATGGAGTGGACTGGTGGCCGGACGTGGTGATGAGGCACGTGGCTGTGGATCGACCTGACCAGCCGCCTCAATCACTGTTCCGTGGAATCCAGTAAAGGTGTAAGGTGACTTCGCTAAGCCGTGATAGTGATAACCATACTTGGCATCTTCGTGTCCACCACACTCATCCAATTTCTTGAGCGTCGAACCATCAGGCTCGGTCGCTCCGTAAACCGGATAACCATCGAGCGCGTAGGCGACGGGATTTCCTTTGCCGACGACGGATTGCAAGTGAAGGGGAATGATGTGGTAGTGATAGTCATCTGCACGTCCGCAGTGGCCGCCCCATTTGTCGAGCTCACCAATATCTTGTGACACTTCACCTCGATTATTTTGTGGATTGAAAATCGCGACTCCATTCGCCGCTAAAGCAATCGCACCGCGTAAAAAACGTCCTTTAATTAAAGTAGGTTTATCGGCCACCGTGGGTGTTAACGGAATTTTCCAAAGATTAGTTCCACTGTATGCCTGTGGCAGGGGAACTTGTTGCTGCCAATTGGTAATACCAATCATCATCGGGTGATCGGGAAAACCGTCCGATCCTACTAAAAGATATTTATCGTCGGACGAAACCTTAACGCGGGCCGTGGTCTTAAACACGCTCGTCATAAAATCCTTACCGGTGAAACTAGAAGGAGAAGCGGGAGTGGTGGTACTGCTCAAAAGTATCGGACTGATAAACCAACTCATCGACGCACCCATCTCCGCATGCTTAGAGGGGGCTATACTATGTGCAAATAATCCAGAGGTGAGAACAACAGATAAGCTAAGCGGCAAAAGTCTCATGATAATAAAACACTTGGGTGTGTCATAAAGTTGCAAAATGAGTGACCTTGGCTAGTTTTAATTCATTCATACCAAAAATATGTCTTACGACTTCGAAGAGGCCTATAAAAGTACAGTTTTTGAATACCAAGACTTCCCTAAAGATTGGCCAAAAGATTTTGCAATCCTCACCGCCTATGCGACCACGGGAGAAACTTGGACAGACGCACAGAACAAAGAAGCTGATCGTCGGTTAGAGGCTGAACTCAGAAATTCGGGTTACCGATTGCATCGCATCTCCGGTTATTCAAGTGACCTTCAAACCTATGAGGAAGGTTGGGCGGTAGCTATGCCTCTTCAGACCGCTTGGGAGTTAGCTATCAAATACAAACAGGTTGCGCTTTTTTACTATAGAAATGATGAATTGCTTTTAGTCTACGCACTGAATTTTTCGAAATGTGATGAGGCTATCGTCAAGGTTCCTCGACCTATTAACTGTAAAACTGCTCCTTACCTATTGCGGAAAATTTAAGTACAGTTTATTATTTTTAAAATAAATTGAACCATGTCGAAACCACTACCTATTCTTTATGTTAAACCTGGATGCCCTTGGTGCGTGAAAGCCCTCGAGTGGTTTGCCCAACAAGGCGTGAAGGTCGATGTCCGTGACGTCATCGCCAACATGCATGAGATGCGTCAAATGGTCGCTCTTACCGGACAGTCCAAATGTCCTTCGTTTAAGCATGGTGATTTCGTCGTCGCAGATTTCGGCGTGGATGAGTTCATCACAAAAGCGAAGAAGCGTCCCGACGTCTGCCAAGAACTGGGACTGAAACTTTAGTCTTAGCTGAGAAGATCCCAGATTCTGGCAAACATTACGCCGAATCCTGCGACTGCTACGGCAGCGCAAAGGAATTTTCGTAACTTGATTTCATCGACTTTCATTTTAACGAGAATGGCGATGAGAATGGCTGATAGGAAAATGACGGAGGCTTGAGCGGATTCTACACCGAGATTAAATCCAACTAGGATGGAGAGAATGTTAGATTTGTCCCAGTCCTTGAGATTATCAGTAACGGCTGCGGCAAACCCGAGTCCGTGGATGAGTCCGAAGAAGAAGGGCACGGTTAGCATCTGGCGATTGGAGGCCTTGCCCCAATAGGCTAAAACTGCGCCCACGCCGATGGTGAAGGCGATAACGGGCTCAATCCACCCACTGATCTTGGGAAGAAGCCCTAAGACCACCAGACTGAGTGTAATGCTATGCCCCAGGGTAAATATGAGCGATCGTTTGAATGCTTGGGCGATAGAGGCCGCGCCGAGAAACATGGCTAACATGAACAGACAGTGGTCCCAGCCGTCGGGGATCACGTGATCAAAGCCCTCACGCATGAATGACATGAGGCGAGTTGAGGACTGATTTAATTTATCCCAAAAAGTAGGAGGTGATTTTTCGCTGATGACTAAATTCGCGGTTTCGCTAGGTTTAACACTCGTGACGACCTGATAGGTCATCTCTTTTCTTAGATTTACAAAAACGATTCCTAGTTCGGAGGGGAAACTGATTTCAACTTCTCTTGCGTCGGCAGGTAAATCAGCCTCAAAGACAATGGTAAACAAAACAGGGTAGCGGTCCGCCTCACCTTGTTGTTTGGAGCGTTCTTTGACTTCAATCCCAGATGGAAAGGTAATTAACTTTTTAGCAAAGATTTCTCCATCAGCTCGGATGAGTAAATCGCGACTAAAATTTTCTTTCTTTTCCTCGGAACGTTTAAGCAAGAGCTCTCGATTAAACATGAGGTCATCTAATTCTTCAACTCCGGCGGCCTGTGATGATTTGCCTAGATAATAAGCGGGTACATCGAATTTGATACTCAGTGTTAAATGGTTCTTCTCATCAATAACACCAATACAGGAGGCCTCTTTCCATTCGGGATGAGCTAACGCCATCGAGTAGACGAAGAGTGCTGCAAGTGAAGTGATAATTTTTTTGATCATTTATTTTTAAGGCTTTTGGGATCGTAAAAAACTTTATCCATAAAAAGTCCACGCGCTGGAGCGGTCGGAACTTCGGACGTAATCGTTTTTTCTTCGCGATAGGCGAGGAGAC
>JBAXUJ010000136.1:0-3417 GCA_037129735.1 Opitutia bacterium
GTGGGGCGTTATTCTTTTCAGCTTCGTCTTTCACGTTTTGCGTAAAGCGACGCAGAGCGGAGTCTGGATCAATGCCCGTATTACGACAGGCGGCAATTAACTCGAACAGTTTTTTCCCAGCTGTCGCTTCGGAAAGTTGCGCCTGGTTATCATCAATAGTTTTACGATCGACTAAGTTTCCGGTATTTAGATTTTTCTTATGAATCTGTTTCCAGACATCACGAGCCATCAAGATCGAGTTTAGCGCCGGCGGTAAATCTTTGAAAAGTGTTACGGGACGATTGCCCTTCTCTTTTAATTTAATCTGCTCCCACTGCTGAATGACTGCTGCACTGTCTCCTAGTTTATTGCCATCGCCAAAGACATGTGGATGGCGACGAATCATCTTCTCATTTACTTCGTTGGCCACGTCATCAAAGTTGAATTGTCCAGCCTCAGCAGCCATCTGTGAGTGAAGTACAACGTGGAAAAGTAAGTCACCTAATTCCTCACGGAGATTAGGTACGTCATTATTATCAATTGCCTGGAGGACTTCGGCAACCTCCTCGACCAGTGCATCGCAGATGCTACGGTGAGTCTGTTCGCGATCCCAGGGGCACCCATCGGGGGCCCGTAGTTTGGCTGTTGTGGTGATTAATCGGTCAATTCCTTGCATGCCCCGATGGAGTCAGTTCTGCCCTCAGAGTCAAAACGATTGCCAGAATGCTTTTGGTGGTTTCGTTAGAGGAATGGATAAGTTAACCGAAATTATGGACGCCAAGCGTAAGGAAATTCAGCCTTACGTTCGTTCGGTTACGGATCAAGAGTTCGCCGCCTTTATTGGTCGAAATAAGTCACGTGGTTTTCGCGATGCACTTAATAACTCGAATCATATTACGGTAATTGCAGAAGTTAAGCGAGCCTCACCCAGCGTCGGGATGATTAAAAATGGGGTCAACGCCGTCGAACAAGCCAGACTCTATGCCCAAGCAGGTGCCGAATGTTTGTCAGTTTTGACTGAAACCAAATACTTTAATGGTCAGCTACAGGACTTAATCGATGTGGTGAATGATCAGTCTAAAAGTGCACAGCCACTACCCTGCATTCGTAAAGATTTCATGGTGCATCCTTTTCAGGTTTTAGAAGCCGCTCAAGCCGGCGCCCGTTGTATTTTAATTATTGTCCGTGGTCTTACCGACGAAGAAATTAAACCTATCCACGCAGCCGCCCAATTAGCGGGACTCGACACGTTGTTTGAGGTGCATGATGAATTCGAATTAGAACGGGCTCTTAAACACAACCCCAACATGGTGGGAGTGAATAATCGGAACCTTTCCACATTCCAAATCGATTTAAGTTTTGCGGAACGTGTGATACCGCAGATGCCCTCTTCCATTCTCAAAGTAGCCGAGAGCGGAATTAAAACATCCGAGGATGCAGCAAGAATGCGCGAAGCCGGCGCTCACGCTTTATTAGTGGGAGAGTCTTTAATGCGTGCGGAAAGCCCTGCCGCCTTGCTTAAATCATTTCGCGGATAATGAACGATGGCCCTTTATCATTGGGTGAAACGCGTGATTTACTCGCGCAGTTATCACACATGCCCAAAAAATGGTTGGGTCAGAACTTTTTAGTCGATGGAAACATCGTCCGTAAATCTCTGGAATTAGCAGAAATTAAATCTGGAGACTGTGTTTTAGAAGTCGGACCTGGTTTAGGCACCTTAAGTCGCACCCTTCTCGGAGCGGGCGTGGAGCTTCATGCGATTGAAGCCGATCGCACGATGTTATTCCATTTAGACGAAACCCTGAAGTCACGTTGGCCCCAAACCTTTTTTCTCATCGAAGGCGATGCCGTTGATAAACCTTTCGCAGATTTACAAAATCGAGAAGACGGTACGTTCAAAGTTGTCGCGAATCTTCCCTATGCGATATCTACGCCGTGGATTGATGCTATCTGCGGTGGGCCACATCCATCCATCATGGTACTGATGTTACAACGTGAGGCGGCGGAGCGACTCACGGCTGATGTCGGCACCGCACATTGGTCAGCTGTCACCATCCAAGTCGCTCTCGCTTTCGAAAAAATTAAAGTTCATCCGGTTCCTAGTCAGTCATTCAATCCACCACCTAAAGTTGACTCGTGTCTTTTAGTCTTACGTCGCAGAGATAATCCTCGCCGATTGAGTGCCAGGGCCAAAGAAGTGGCGCGTGGATTATTTACCCAACGTCGCAAGCAGGTTGGTTCGTCGGCCAAGAAGCTTTTTCCCAATCAAACTGACGTCACTCGCTGGCTTGAGCGTTTGCCAGAGTTCGGTCTTACCTCACTAGCCAGACCCCAAGAAATCCCTGCTGAAGCCTGGTTAAGCCTCTAAATCGGCTACAAGGTTGCTTTCTCTGAAATCTTTGCTCTTTGTGTCAGAATGTCTGTAAAAGTAGGACTCGTATCGCTCGGCTGTGCCAAGAATCTCATCGATTCTGAAATCATGATTGGTCACCTCGCCAAGGCGGGGATGTCCATGACCAGTAATGCCGCCGAAGCCGACGTCGTCATTGTTAATACCTGTTCATTTATCGACGCTTCAAAACACGAAGCGCTAGAAGCGATTTACGAAATGAGTGACGGTAAGGCCACCGCTCGTAAGAAAAATCAGAAGCTCATTGTCGCCGGTTGCATGTCGCAACGCTACCAAGGCGCCCTGCCTGTTGTCGAAGGAATCAAAGGTCGCGTTGAATTACCGAAGGTCGATGCCTTTATCGGACTCGATCAAGTGACGAACATTGTACCCGTGATTGAAAAAGTGATGGGCGGTCTCGCTGGGATGACTGAATTCGTATCTAAAGTTACCACATTCATTCCTGACTACGACACACCACGTTTTCGTCTGACTCCTAAACACTCGGCCTATATTAAAATCGCTGAAGGTTGTAACCACCCTTGTACGTTCTGTATTATTCCACGTATTCGTGGACGCCATCGCAGCCGTACCGTCGAGTCAGTCGTTAAAGAAGCTCAAAAACTGGTTCAAGAAGGCGTGAAAGAATTGAATTTAATTTCACAAGACACGACCTACTTCGGTATGGATCGCTGGTCAGAAGAAAGACCGAATCCACGTAGTAAAGTCGACTCCTCGAAGGGCGAATCCTTAGCTTCATTATTGAGAGAGCTCGATACCATCGAAGGCGACTTCTGGGTCCGCCTACTCTACACTCACCCAGCTCACTGGAGTGATGAACTGATTGAGACGATTGCAAAATCTAAACACGTCGCACGTTACGTCGATATTCCCTTACAACATATCTCAGACAGAATGTTAACCGCGATGCAGCGTGAAACAAGCGGAGACTACATTCGCGATTTAATTAAGAGAATGCGTCAAGGCGCACCCCACATGGCGATTCGCACTACTTTCATTGTCGGCTTCCCTGGCGAAACCGAAGA
>JBAXUJ010000137.1:0-3402 GCA_037129735.1 Opitutia bacterium
GCGGGGGTCTTTTCTGCTTCAGGATTTTCCACGTTAATTTTTGTCAAAGGGTTCATCTAAATCTTCGAGTGTATCGAGTCTCTCTCCTAAGGTTTGACGATGTTGTGCCATGACCAACGCAGCCTGGGCGAACTCGGTTCCGCGATCGAGCGAACCGATACAGCGTTGTTCGGCTTGTGCGCGATTATTGGTTACTACAATGCCGTTAATGACCGGAACTTCAGAGCGAATGGCAACTTCTTGGAGAGCGAGGGCTGTCGATTGAGCAATGATTTCGTGGTGTGGGGTGTCTCCAGCGATGACAACGCCTAAAACAATCACGCAATCAAACTCACTCGATGACGCCGTCATGTGGGCGACATAGGGCAACTCGCCCGAACCAGGAACGCGTAACACACGAATATTTTGGGGAGCAACGTTGGCCTGAGTTAAGGTCGCCACCGTCTTCTGCAATAAAGCTTCAACCAGATCTTGGTTGTAACTTGCTGCAACGATACTGAAAACAAATTTGGCCCCCGAGATGTTAGGCGATGATGGTTTGTCTTGGCTCATGTGCAGGAAGAACGAAAGGCTGATGCAACAACTTAAGTTATTACGTTCAAGCGGAAACGCTTAAGAAAAATTAAAAGGGTACTTGTTCGACGATTTCTAGCCCATAACCGCTCAGACCGACTACTTTTCGGGGGTTATTGGTGATCAGACGGATTTGCTTAAGTCCAACGTGCGAAAGTATTTGTGCACCAATACCGTAATCGCGTGCGTCCATTGAATGCAGTCGAATGCCATCATTGTCTGCCTTCACACCGCCAAAGGGTTGGGCGACGTGAACGATGACTCCCGACCCAGCTTTAGCCACAGCCGCAAAACTTGCGGAAAGGGAATTGCCTTCACCAAAAGAGGAACCCTGAAATAAATCGCCTAATAAGTTTTCACGTTGGACGCGTACGAGTGTGGGCGAGCTTTGTGGCTGACCAAGAACGAAGGCTAGGTGTTGGCGACCGTCGGGCAGTGAGCGATAAACGCGTAGTTCGAATTGTCCCCACTTCGATTTAAAAGGACTCGTTGCAATTAACTCTACTAATTTTTCGCTGCGGTGACGGTACTCAATGAGCTGCGCGATCGAAATCATACGCAGATTAAATTTCTTTTTTAACTCAATGAGTTCGGGTAGGCGAGCCATCGACCCATCTTCATTTAAAATTTCACAAATCACTCCGCTCGGATGCAGTCCGGCTAAAGAGGCTAAATCGACTGCCGCCTCGGTGTGACCAGCACGTTGTAACACGCCACCTGGGCGAGCCATGAGTGGAAAAATATGTCCGGGTTGAACGAGTTGTTCAGGTTGTGAAAGTGGATCGGCTAAAATAGAAATTGTTTTCGCGCGATCGTAGGCGCTGATGCCGGTTGAGATTCCTTCGGCAGCATCGACCGAAATAGCAAAAGCAGTGCGTTGAGATTCACGGTTTTCGGGAACCATCTGCGAGATGCCGAGACGTTTGAGTTGATGTTCAACGGTTGGAACGCAAATCAGACCACGGCCGTGACGAATCATCATGTTGACGGCTTCGGGTGTAACCTTGGAAGCGGCCATGACGAAGTCGCCTTCATTTTCACGGTTTTCATCATCCGTAACAATAACCAGTTTGCCCGCAGTAATATCTGCGAGGGCATCCTCGATGGTATCAAAAGGCTGGCTCATGAAATCGTCAGTAGTTGCAACTTGTCGGCTATGAGTGAGGGTGCAAGCGAGGATATACTTTCACCCTCAATTTATTATTCGTACGTCAATTGCGCCGTCATTTTACCATCGTTACTTGGGGTGAATCGAACCCAGTAGGCATTGAGCCATTCCGGTAATTCTACTTCAAGTGTCTGGTGGGGTATTAAATTAAATACCTCGTAAAAGCTGAACCGCCCATCACCCGCTACATCACATTCCATGATGATGGCGTTATTAGTTTCACTATGATTTTCTAAAGTAATTTTTTTCTTATCATACCCAGTCATAATATACGGATCCGAAGGTTCGTTTGCTTTGACTAAAGAATTTTTCCACGGACCTCCGTGACCGCGGGGTTTGCCGAGCTTCCAGAGATCATCAGCGGCACCGACCCAAACAGCGGCTTGATTATCAGCTGAATGAATAATGTGGTGATTGTTTTTTTCTGCCGATGGATTTACTCCACTGAGAACTAATAATCCGCGATAAGAACAATAGTCATGAATCGCTAAATCACTGGTTGCGATAGGTCTCATTCTTATCGCTCCCATTGCGTTTAACGCCGGCAATTCATAAAAAGTGCCGTGTGCTTGGAGGAGGTCGCGTTCAGTGCAAACTTCGCGCACCTTGCGTAGTGAAGACTTTGCTAATAAGTTATCATCATTGATTTCAGCGGAGCGGGGAAGTCGCCAGCGTTGTCCATTCTCTGTGAAAATCACGGATGCTTCATCGCTCGTAATTCCACCATTAGGAATTGTCGTACATTGTTTAACTTTTTCTAAATCCGCTTGATCCGTGGGCACTAACTGCATGTCAGCATTCAGTTCATAGAGTGAGTGAATTTTTGTTTCTCCGTTTTGGATTTCACTACTGAGCACAGCGAGTGTACTTCCACATGTTAAAAGAAAAGCGCCCTTCGATGTTTCGTTATTAGCCTGAGATAATCCAGTAAAAATCGGGTCCGTATCTGCAGTGCGATTGTCTTGATTGGCATACTGGAAGGTCGCTGAGAGTTGAGTGACATCACGGTTGGTTTTAATCCGTAGCCAAATTCCTTTAAGACTAGCAGGAAAATTAAACCAGTAAGACCTTGTTTCTGCAGGCAGGGTAATCTCTCTCCAGGTTGACCATTCATTATTTCCTTTCGAATCTATTTCGATTGTGAAGACAGTAGTTGCCGCTCCATCATGTTCGAGGTGTAAAGCGCGTTTAGTAAAACCTGATAGTAAAAACGGATCGGACGGAATTTGAGCTTTAACTGATTCATTTAACCAAACGCTACCGTGACCTAACACGGGCCCCAAGTGGTCAGGTTTATCTAATGACGTGAACCAGAGATTGGATTGCGACTGTCCGGGTCCCGCCAGTTTTCCTTTAGCTTCACGCTTATTTAAAAACTCAGATTTAGCAGTATCATCACATCCAAAAACGAGACGATTATTCCAACGCGTAAAATCACCAATGACTTTCAGATAAGTTGAGCGTGGGTAGATTCCCGCAGAATTTTTGACGGAAAATGTTTCCGGGAAATTCCAGAACATCCCGTGCATCGTCATGAGACGTGAACCCGCTTCACCTATATCACGTATACGGGGCCATTCGGTATTCCATCCGTGAGCTCCATCGTAAGTGTGACTCGCCTTAGGTAGGCGATAGGAATTCCACTTACTATTTTCTTTCAC
>JBAXUJ010000138.1:0-3396 GCA_037129735.1 Opitutia bacterium
TCGACGCCCAGACCATTGGTCAGATTATCGCCCTCTTTGAACGCACGGTTGGGCTCTACGCTAGCCTGTTGAACATCAACGCTTACCACCAACCGGGGGTCGAAGCCGGAAAGAAGGCGGCCGCGGAAACCCTCAAGGTCCGGACAAGTGCCATTTTGCACTTAAATAAACACCCAGGCCAGTGGTTTACCCCTGTAAATATCTGTAAAGAGATTGGACTTGTAGGGTCGGAGGAACTTGTGTTCAAAGTCTTGCTACACGCCTCGTCGAACCCCAGCTCTATTGAATCAATAGAAAACCCGGACCCCCGTTTGACTACCTTCAGGCACAAATAACCTTTTATCCATAACACCCCAAAATGAATAAGTCCGTTAATCTCGCCATCCGAATCCTTGGAATCGTCCTTGCGATTACTGCATGCGTCTTTGCCTACCTTTTAAAAGGCAAGATCGATGCTGGAATGAAAAACACTGAATGGACTGTATCTGACGCTGAAATTGCTGCACCTAAGCAATTCGACAAGCGCATGGAAGTGATTGGCTCCAAATTAAAAACTCTCGTTGACGAAAAACGTACTAAAATCGCTGAGCTCGAAGGAATCAAAAAAGACCTCGAAGCCGATGTAGCTGATAAGAAAACCAAAATCGAAGGCTTAAACGCGAAGGTTGAAGGCCTCGAAGGTAACGTTGCTGAACTCACCCGTAAGCGCGACGAACTAACCTCCCAACTTGCTGACGTAACCAGCAAAAAAGACTCACTGGCTGCTGAACTCAACTCCATCAAACAAGAGTTAGTTAAGGAGAAAGAAAAGACCGCGAGCATGTTCACCAAAGAACAACTCGATGCCGAAATTGCTAAGACTACTAAAGCTGAAGAAAGCCGTAACTCAGTCGTCCAACTTTACGCACAACTTTATAATTCATTCTTAAGTTCCACTGGCACTAAGCCTTCCTACCCTCGCGATCCACTCTCTCAGCCTTCCGTAAACTCACTTCAAGCTGAGTTCGCACCTGAGACCATCAAGACACGCGTTGTTCGTATTGATTCAGACAATGGATTAGTATGCTTCTCCGTAGGCGACTTAGACGGCATCAAAGCCCGCAGCGTTTTCAAGGTACAAGTCAATGGCGCCGATGTCGGCAAAGTTCGCATCGAGTCCGTTCAAGCCGCTCAGTGCATTGCACAAATTTTAATCGATTCCGAAGTTGGCCAATTCTCTGACGGTGCAGTGGTTACCCTCGAGCCAATCTCTGGTAAAATCGCGAATAACTAATTAGAATGCGTTTCGTTCATCTCGTTGTCCTCGCCCTTGTCTTAATTGCGCTGGCGGGCTGTGAGACCACGGAAAAGCCTATCGATTCAACCTTACCACAAGCGCAACCGGCGTCGTGGCAAGGTGGCATTCCTGGTATGATGGGTCCGACTGGCGGATCTGGATATCGCTAATGACTGCACCAGGTTCACATGAACCTGGGTCAAATCCCAAGGCAGCAGGACGACTTTTAGTCGTGGCTACGCCGTTAGGAAATTTGGGCGACCTCACCGACCGAATTAAAAAAGAATTAACCGCCTGCGATTTAATCGCATGCGAAGATACACGCGTCACCATCGGCCTACTTAAGCACATCGGAATATCCAAACCGATGATTGCTTATCACGAGCACAATGAAAAAGAAGTGGCGATTGAGTTAGCTGAAAAAATTTCTGCAGGACAGGTGGTAGCGTTAATTACCGACGCGGGTACACCTGGTATCAGTGATCCAGGTTTTCGCGTGACGCGCGAATGCCGTCGACGAAAACTCACCGTCACTCCACTACCCGGCCCTTGCGCAATCATCGCCCTACTTTCCGCATCGGGACTCCCCACTAATGCATTTCGCTTTGTAGGATTTCTCCCTCCTAAATCAGCGGCCCGTCGCCGCTTCCTCGAGCAATCCCTCCAAGGCGATGAAACTATCGTACTCCACGAGTCCTGCCATCGGATGGCCGATTTTGCTGATGAGATGCTCGAAATTCTTGGCCCAGCCCGCGTGGTCTGCGTCGGTCGCGAACTGACTAAATTACATGAAACCATTCGCACGGCTCCGCTTGGCGAATTGGTACCATTGCTGAAAGCTGGCTCGATGAAAGGTGAATTCACCGTAGCCATTGCACCGGCTGATTTCGTTTTATAATCGAGTATCGCAGATTGACCCGAACGGTCATTCGATGGCAATGTTCTGACTATGGCGGGTTTTGACGACAGCCTAGTAAGAGAATACTTTGAAGTGAACGGGTTCTTCGTGCGCCAATCACGCAAGTATGCCGTGCAATCACGTCGCAAACGGGCCGACGAAGAAGGCGATTTATACGTGATCAATCCATCGCCCCGTCGCGATACCCAACTTCCTTTTCAACTCTTCTCCGCCGATTTACCAGGAATTACCGCTGCGGTTGTCGCCGTTAAAGCGTGGCATACTACCAAAGCGATTACTCCTACAATGATTCGTAAAGGCGACTTACTCGAGTTTGTCCGACAAGAAGCAGTTGAAGCAGCTAAAGTTGCGTTCGCGGAATTACGACAAACGGAGAATGAAAATTTATCTAAAATATTAATTTTACCTGGGCTACCCGCACAGGAACCCCAACGCGCAGAAAGCATTGCCTTACTTAAACAAAGTGGCGTTGACCATGTGATTACATTCCGAACGATTTTAGAAAATATGATTCAGAATGTAGAATCTAATCAGAGTTATGCCCGCTCCGACACCCTGCAGCTTTTACGTCTGCTTCGCGTCTACGATATGGTCAAACCCGCGCAGCTTGAGCTATTCTCCAATAATCCTTCTTCCAAGTGATTCATCCTTCCGCCCAGATTCATCCCTCAGCCCGACTAGGAAACGCAGTAGTTATTGGGCCACTGGCGATTATTGAAGCAAATGTCTCCATCGGTAATGAATGTGAAATCAGTGCCCACGCGATTATCAAAAAAGGTTCAGTGCTAGGTGATAAAGTGAAAGTAGATCATTTCGCCGTCATTGGTGGCGACCCCCAAGATATTCATTTCAATCCCTCAACCTCTTCGAATGTCAGCATCGGCGATTCGACCGTGATTCGTGAACACGTGACTATTCATCGGGCAACTTCGGTAGGCGGCACGACGACGATTGGTAAAAATAATTTTATTATGGCTGGAGCGCACGTGGCTCACGATTGCACCACGGGTAATCATGTCATCCTCGCGAATGGCTGTATGCTCGGTGGACACGTCAACGTGGGCGATTATGCCTTTGTCAGTGGCGGAGTTGCCGTCCATCAGTTCTGTCGAATGGGTAAAGGCTCTATGACATCGGGTAACGCCGTCATCACCGAAGATGTTCCACCGCAAGGCTTGGCCCATTCACGCAATCAAATCTC
>JBAXUJ010000139.1:0-3351 GCA_037129735.1 Opitutia bacterium
CCGGTCCCAATTGGAAATCACTCGAAGCCTTACTCAAACGCTGTTCCTGCGGTGTCATTGCATCGGGTGGAGTGGCGAGTGCTGCGGACGTGGCTAAACTCGCGCAACTTTCTAAAGTGTATCCCCATTTAGTGGGAGTCATTGTGGGTAAGGCACTTTACGAGGGTCGGACGAATGTGGCTGAGTTGTTAGCAGCCTGTCGCACGTAATAACCCATATAAACAAGCTGTAAGCAGGACACTCGGGGCAGAGTTGTCACATTCCTTGGCTTGCCAATTCTATGTCAATTTCACAGATTGAAGCCCTATGACTATCGTACGTCACCTCTTTGCATTAATGATTTTAACAGCTTCGATCATCAACGGTCACGCCGCTAATCTCACCGCCACAGAAATCATCGAAAAAGCACGTTCCGCTGTAGCCAAAGAACCCAAGTTCTTGGAACGTATTAAAGGCTTACATTTTGAAATTAAATTTGTTAACGCGGAAAATAAACCAGCGAGTTTCACCATTATTCAACTGGTCGGTCCTAAATCCCGTCGCGAACTTTCCTACAACGAAAACTTCACGGTAGAAGTAGTGACCGCCTGCAATGGCCTCGAAGGATGGAAATCCACCCGTGAAATCAATGGCCAGAAGAGAGCTCAGAACCTAATTATTCCTTACGATCAAGTAGCCATCTTGCGTGATATGACGATTAACGACTTAGCCTTTTACAGTGCACCCGCCGAAGGTACTGGTTCGGTCAGTTTATTGGGCAAAGACGAAATCAATGGCAAAAAAGTTTACTCCGTGGAGTATAAATTTGATTCGGGCTTCAAAATCACTCGTCACTTCGGCGTGAACAATTTCGAATTAGTCGCCTACGATCAAAAAAGTGCCAAAGGAGAAGTCTACCGCCAGCAAGTTGAAGAAACGGAGTGGGTTGAAGGCGTTTGCTTCGTGAAACGTGAAACCATTTTAGTGAATGGCAAAAAAGTAGCCGAAGCGACTTACGAAAAAACTTTATTAAACCCAGAAGTGGCCGACAGTTCCTTCACTTTTCCCGTCAAATAAATAATGGGATTTCTACGGGCCAACGAAAAAGACTTTGAAAAAAAGTTACGTGCTTTTGTCGGTAACGGCGAAGCTTCTTCCGAAGTTTCCCAAACCGTCACGGCAATTATTGACGACGTAAAAGCCCGGGGCGATATCGCTGTGCTGCATCACACCGCGAGACTCGACCACGCTAAATTAAATATCCGTCAAATCCGGATTCCTGAAGAACATTTAAAAAAAGCAGTCAGTTCACTGAGCCCTGAGAAAAAGAGAAGTTTTACTGAAGCTGCGAAGTGCATCGAAGAGTTTCACAAGCGAACCCTCCCCAAAAATTGGAAGGCGAAAAATCCTCACGGTGCAATCGTCGGTGAAAGATATCACGCGATTCATCGCTGTGGTCTTTATATTCCAGGTGGTCAAGTGCCCCTGGTTTCAACCGTACTCATGACAGCTATCCCAGCCAAGGTAGCGGGCGTACCTGAAATCTGTGCCTGCACTCCGCCTAGCGCTGATGGTAAAATAAATTCGGACATCCTCGCAGCACTTTACCTTTCTGGCGTAAAAGAAGTTTTTGCTATCGGTGGAGCTCAAGCCATTGCCGCGATGGCTCTAGGTACCGACGCTGTTAAACCAGTAGATAAAATCTTCGGACCAGGAAATGCCTATGTTACCGAAGCCAAACGACAACTTTTTGGACGCGTCGGAATCGATCTTTTACCGGGTCCAAGCGAAGTGATGATCATCGCCGATCGCACGGCTAAGCCCGCATGGGTGGGGGCAGATTTATGCGCTCAAGCCGAGCACGGCAGCGGAAAAGAAAAACTTTATTTGGTCTGCGACAACGAAGATCTAGCCCAACGCTGCCTCTCCGAAGCACGCACCCAATCGAGTACGCTTCAGCACGGTGAAAAAATACGCAAAGCCCTCGATTTAATGACCTGCGTTATCTTGGTATCAAAAATCGAAGAGTCTGCGCGCGTCGCCAACCTCGTTGCCCCAGAGCACCTTGAACTCATGGTTGCGGCTGGAAAAATTAATAAACTTTCTGAAGCGATTACCACGGCTGGAGCAATTCTGATTGGTCACCACACTCCCACCGTCTTAGGCGATTTTACGGCGGGTCCGAGCCACACCTTACCTACCGGCGGGACTGGAAGATTTTTCAGCGGACTGCGCGTTCCTGATTTCCTGCGACGCACTAGCCTTGTTCGCTACGACGAAGCCTCGCTCAAGAAAGCAGCCTCTGTCGTGGATGCATTTGCTAAGATGGAAAGCTTAGACGCGCACGGAAAGTCACTGAAGGCGCGCTTAGCCTAACCTTTTAGTTTAGCTAAAACTTGGGCGTGCAGTAGCGGAGCAGCGGCAATGACGTTGCCACTCTTTACCGCATCACCGCCCTGCCAATCTGTTACCTTAACCCCTGCACCTTTTAAAATTGGAAGCACCGGAATAAGATCCCAGGGATTTAAAATCGGGTCAGCCATCACATGAGCACGACCACTCGCAACGAGCATATAGCCATAACCATCGCCCCAAGTACGGGTGTGGGTGACTGCGCTCGCTAACGAATTCCACTGTGCCTGTGGTTGATATTTTCTGATATTATCAAAATCTGATCCCACCACTACGGCGTCTTTCAAGAGGACCTCTTTAGCTCGTACAATATGACCGTTAAGTTGAGTGAAAACTCCATTGCCCATCATTCTTTCATTGAGCACAGGCTGATCAATTAAACCGAGCAGAGGCTGTCCCTGATATTTTAAGCCAATTAAAATCGTGTAAAGAGGAACGCGTGAGAGAAAAGATTTGGTGCCGTCGATGGGATCGAGCACCCAACAAAATTCGGCATCCGCGTTTTCTGGACCAAATTCTTCACCTAAAATTCCGTGGTTGGGATAAGTTTTTTTGATTAACGAACGCATGACGACCTCGGCCTCACGATCCGCCACCGTCACCGGAGTGCCGTCAGCTTTGATTTCAATCGAAGTGTCGACTTGCGCATGGGCTTTTAAAATACTTGGTCGGGCTGCGTCGGCTAATACCTCGGCAAACTTGAGCAGCTCGACTTGATGGGCCTCGGTTAGCATGTAAACAATGGGTAAGGCGAAGAGGTCGACTCTCCAAGCGAAAACCAATAAAGATTAACCCTCATGAGCGTTTGACCCATAGAAATCGTGATTCATGGTGAGGTGTGGACCCAAAAACCGACAGACTCATTGCAGCAAGGCATCAGCCCAATCGTCGTCCAGTGATGTCCCAAAGTTGGGATGATTTGATTTTTCTGCATTGGGCCTGTGACGCACAAGAAGTTCA
>JBAXUJ010000014.1:0-16232 GCA_037129735.1 Opitutia bacterium
ACATTCCAATTGGCCTCAAGGTCTTTGGAGTAAACCATTTCGCCCGACTGTGGGCACTTAGTCCACAAGCCTGCTGGAATATCTCTCTTTTTGGGAGTAGGTGTGTGAGTACGTTTACGAAAGACAGCCATGATTTGAATGCCCAAGGTTGGCGGGGAATCCACCAAAGCGAAAGGGTAAATAATACCCTAAAATGCCTAAAAACACTAAAAATAGCCCTTTTTGTGTTAATTTTACTTAAGACCGTGGACTACCCGCCAAGCGCTCCAAAATCAGCTCGTAAGCCTTCACTGCCCGCTCGGCCATTTTGATTTCAAAATTTTCATCGGGGGCGTGTAAATTGGAATCAGGTGTAAATAAACCAATCATTACAGAATCGAGTCCAGTCTCACGACGAATGTCTCCGATAATGGGCACGCTTCCTCCTTCTCTTAAATAGAGCGGAGCTTTTCCAAAAGTTTCAGTGATGGCCTTCTCGGCCTCGCGGAATGCACGCGCTAAAATCGGATTCTGATCTTTCGGAGTATTTGAACGATCGGGCGGACAAACATAATACGCGGCATTACCCTGCATCTCTTTAATTTCCACCCGCACACCCTTAGGCGAACGCGCACGAATCGCTTCAGAAACTTTACGATGTATATCAACCGGATCCTGACCGGGAACTAATCGACAAGTAATTTTCGCAAATACTTTGGAAGGAATCACTGTCTTAGATCCTTTACCTTGGTAGCCGCCACCAATGCCATTGAATTCTAATGTCGGCGCAAAACGTACCGCTTCGAGTGCATCTAATCCTGGAGCAGGATGTAGTTCGTCGACCGCTAAGAATCGACGGTACTCATCTTCGGTCATAGGAAGTTTTCTTAATTCTTCCCTCTCCCAGCGTACGGGCTGTTCTACGCCATCGTAGAAACCATCAATAACAACGGCATTATCTGCATCATGCAGAGATGCGCAAAGTTCACTCAAAGCTTGGATAGGATTATAAACAGCACCCCCGTGGAGGCCTGAATGTAAATCAGAACGTGGTCCAGTAAGTCCAACTTCGAGTCCGATAATTCCGCGCAGTCCTGTGGTGATTACAATTTGATCGGACGACGGACTAGCAGTATCCGAAAGTAATACGCAGTCGGCTTCTGATAATTCTTTTTTATGTTTGTCTAAAAATTCCGGGAAACTGGGTGAGCCAATTTCTTCTTCACCCTCAATTAAAAAAGTGATGCGCAATGGAAGATCGGGGCGACGTTTTAAAAGTTGAGCCAAGGCAACCACGGCCGTTAGGTGTGGACCTTTATTATCGGCGGTACCGCGACCCCAGATTTTTCCGTCACGAACGACGGGATCAAAAGCTGGACTGGTCCAAAGATTTAAAGGGTCTGCCGGCTGAACATCGTAGTGTCCGTAAATAACAATATGCGGCCACTCGCTAGGACCGCGGCGGCGACCCAAAACAATCGGATGCAAGGGAGTGGGAATGACTTCCACCTCCAGACCCGCCTGCTTGAGTAATCCACAAATATGCTCACGCGCCCCAGTCATCCCTTCATTGAAGGCGGAATCGGTCGAAACGCTGGGGTGTTTGACGTACTCAATCAATTCGCGGATGAAATCCATAAGCCCATTAGGGCAGATTGTTGAATAAGTGCAAGACACAGCCCTCAATCGGCGGTCGCTTTTTGACTTTTCCCAAAGATATCTACAGAAACATTAAACATGTCCGCCGCGGAACAAATCCAATTAATGAAAGCCCGCACCGAAAAATTCATCGGTGAGCAGGAAATTATTAAGCGCCTATCCGCTGGTAAAACCTTGCGCGTTAAACTGGGTGTAGACCCAACTCGTCCCGACCTGACTTTCGGCCACATGGTCGTGCTTAATAAACTCCGTCAATTTCAAGATCTCGGACATCAAGCGGTTCTTATTATCGGAGATTATACAACCCGCATCGGTGACCCGACCGGACGATCCGACACCCGTCCCGTTTTAAGTGAAGCTGAAATCGAATCGAACGCACAAACCTACCTCGAACAAGCTTACCGAATTTTAGATTCTAAAAAAACTGAAGTACGTCGAAACAGTGAGTGGTTTGGAAAAATGTCGTTTTTAGATGCACTCAATTTAAGTCGTCAAATGACAGTAGCTCAAATGTTGGTGCGTGATGATTTTGCTAAACGCTACAGCGAGCAAACGCCTATTTCTATTGTCGAATTCCTCTACCCTCTCTTACAGGGCCACGATTCAGTGATGCTCAAAGCAGACATCGAAATCGGTGGCAGTGATCAATTATTCAATATGATGGTTGGTCGCGATCTTCAGGAAAAAGCCGGCCAACCACCACAAGCTGTTTTAGGAATGCCGTTGTTAGTCGGTCTCGATGGTGAAAAGAAAATGTCTAAGAGCTTAGGCAACTATATTGCTTTCAACGAAAACCCAAAAGACATGTTCGGCAAAATTATGTCCGTACCCGATGTCACTATGTGGGTTTACTACCGACTGCTCCTTGAGTGCAGCGACGATGAAATTAAATCTCTTCAGGCACAGCACCCAATGGAGATGAAAAAGCAACTAGCAGTTAAACTCACGGATAAATTCCATGGTACCGGTGCCGGCACGAAAGAACGCCAAGAGTTCGAGACCGTATTTTCTAAGGGAGGCGTTCGCACTGATATGCCCGAGTTTTCTTGGGATACCTTATCGGCGGGTGCTCATGAAGCCGGAATTGTTGATTTACTCGCTGCCACCGGACTCTTCCCGTCGAAGAAAGAAGTACGCCGACTTATCGAAGGGGGTGCCGTGAAGATAGGTGATGAAAAAGTTTCGGACCCAGCCTTAAAAATCTCCCGTCCAACCTCAGAAATGATTATCCAAGCGGGCAAGCGGACTTTCGTGAAGATAAAGTAATAGTCCAAAACGGTGGATTTATTAAAGTGTCAGTAAGAATAGGTCTTTTCCCTTCCCCTTTACACCCAGGACTTACTATTATCTAGCAAGCCCATGGCCGACGAACATTCCAGTCCCGACTTCGTACACTTACACGTACACACGGACTATAGCATGCTCGATGGTTGCAGTCGAATCGACCGATTGATGGAACGCGCCTGCGATATGAACATGCGCGCGGTTTCAATCACCGACCACGGAAATCTTTTCGGACTTTTCGATTTCTGGAACGAAGCTCAAAAAAAATCTAAGAACGGCGGAAAGCTAAAACCGCTTTTAGGCTGCGAACTTTATTTAGTCTGGGACCACGCTCTCACCGATAAGCCCGATCGCCGTGAGCATAAGTATTATCACATGGGCGTCATCGCCCAAAATTTCAAAGGCTACCAAAATTTAACTAAACTAGTTTCCGATGCCCACGTCCGCGGCCTACACTATAAACCGCGCACCGATATCGAACAGTTAACCAAACACTCCGAAGGATTAATTGGGTTCAGCGGATGCCTGCAAGGCGTCATCCCCCAACACTTACTCAAAGGCGACTATGAGGCCGCCCGTAAAGCCTGTGGACGTTTCGTAGAAATTTTTGGCCGTGAAAACTTTGTCATCGAGCTCATGGACCACGGACTCGAAGAACAAAAGCGTATCATCGCTGATCTACTTAAATTAGCCGAAGAATTTAAATTACGGGCCGTCGCCACTAATGATGTTCACTATGTCGACGCGGGGCACGCCGTCGCCCATGATGCGATGCTTTGTATTCAAACAGGGGCACGCTTAGCTGACGAAAGACGTATGCGCTACAGCGCCCAAGAGTTTTATTTAAAGAGTGAGGCTGAAATGCTTCGTATATTCTCCGAGGCGCCTGAAACGATTAAAAATACAGTGGCGATTGCTGAAATGTGCGATGTGCAATTGCCCGTAGGAAAAAATAATTATCCAGTCTATATCTTTAACGAAGGCGCAAAACCTAAGTTGGATAAAAAAACCGATGAGATTTTAGATGGTTATGAAGAGCTTAAAAATAAGATTATAGCCTCTGAAGGTAAAGCAGCTGATTTTAAAATTACTGAATCCGTCCGTGCAGGCATGCGTAAAAATGCCTCATACCTTTTAGACTTAGTTAAAAAAGGACTCAAAGAACGCTACAACATCGACTACGATGATGTTAAAAATTGGAGCAACGAGAAGAAGCCCGGCATCAACCAAGCAAGCCCTGCGGAATTATGCCGTCGGGTGGATTATGAAATGGGTGTCATCGCAGGCACAGGGTTCGTTGATTATTTTCTAATCGTTTGGGACTTCATTGACTGGGCTCACCAACAAAGCATCCCGGTCGGACCAGGACGTGGATCAGGTGCGGGCTCGATTGTCGCCTATTGCTTAAAGATTACCGATATCGATCCCATTCGCTTTGGTCTTCTATTCGAAAGATTTCTAAATCCCGAGCGTGTATCGGCGCCAGACTTCGATATCGATTTCTGTATTCGCGGACGTGACGCCGTGGTTAACTACGTTCGCAAAAAATATGGAGCCGATCGCGTCGCCAATATTATTACCTTCGGAACTTTCGGCGCGAAGATGGTAGTACGTGACTTAGCGAGAATTCGTGATTTGCCTTTTATTGAGTCTAACCGACTCGCAAAATTAATTCCTGACGACATTAATATCTCTCTCGAAGATGCGATTAAGAAATCGAATGAACTACGCGAAGAGGTTAATGTAAATCCTCAGGCCGCTAGTATCATGGAAACAGGCCGGGTCATTGAAGGTATGGTCCGTAATAGCGGAAAGCACGCTTGCGGTATGATTATCGCCGACCGACCACTCACCGACATTATTCCTGTGACCGTTCAGGAAGGCGACCTCACTACTCAATATTCCAAAGACCCCGTAGAGAAATTAGGTCTACTGAAAATGGATTTCTTGGGACTAAAAACTTTAACGATTATTGACGATGCTCAGAAGTTAGTTCGCAAGCATCAGAAGAAGCCTGACTTCGATATCGATAAGGTCGGATTCGAAGATCCTGTTACTTTCAATCTGCTCAATGAAGCGAAAACCGTCGGCGTGTTTCAGCTTGAATCGACGGGTATGCAATCTCTCTGCCGTCAGTTCAGTATTTCGACAATCGATGAAATCGTGGCGTTAATCGCGCTCTACCGTCCGGGTCCTATGCAATTTATACCGGAGTTCATTAAGAGTAAAAAAGACGCCGCTAATATTCGATACGCTCACCCATTGCTCGAACCAGTGGCCAAAGAAACCTACGGTATTTTAGTTTACCAAGAACAGGTAATGGAAGCGGCACGAGTCATTGCTGGATATTCACTCGGCGGCGCGGATCTTCTTCGCCGTGCGATGGGTAAAAAGATTAAAGAGGAAATGGACAAACAAAGATCCATCTTCGTCGAAGGCGCCGCCAAAACTCATAAAATCGAAAAGAAGAAGGCCGAAGAAATTTTCGCTACTCTGGAAAAATTTGCGGAATATGGCTTTAATAAATCGCACTCCGCCGCTTACGCAATTCTCTCGTATCGTACTGCTTACTTAAAAGCGAATTACCCAGTTGAGTTCATGTCCGCAGTTTTAACCTCGGAACAAGGTAACGCCGATAAACTCGCGGAATTTATGTCGGAGGTTGAGAACCTCGGACTTAAGGCACTCGGACCTGATGTTAATCAATCCGACACCGACTTTACTCCTGTCGTAAAAGATAAAGCGATTCGCTTTGGACTAGGAGCCATTAAGGGCGTGGGTGAACAAGCTGCGCGTGCCATCGTCGCCGAGCGCGAGAAGAACGGACCCTTTAAAGACTTTGCTGAGTTCGTCGAACGCATGGGTGATGAAAATATTAATGGACGCACACTCGATTGTTTATCGCGATCTGGTGCCTTTGATTTCAGCGGTGAAGACCGTCAACACTTAGTGGACTCTATCGAATCTGTTCGAAAATATTTTAGTGCTGAGAAAAAAGAACGTGCCAGTGGACAAGGCAGTCTCTTTGACATGCTGGGCGCAGAAGACGCAGGCGCAGCTCGGCCCTCAGATTTAATTTTAAGAAAATCACCCAAGATGCCTAAGCTTGAAATGCTGAATAGTGAAAAACAGCTCTTGGGCTTTTATTTAAGCGGTCACCCCCTAGCGGACTATCACGGACTCGATGAAATCATTTCTACCCTAACGACCACGCCCGATCGCCTTGAATTAAATAAAGAAGAAAGACACCTCGTGAGAATTTGTGGAATTGTTGGTGGACTAGAAAAGAAATTCACCAAGAAAGATAATCGCGCCTGGGCTTTGTTCACGATTTCCTCACGTAAGATTACACTCGGAGTAAATATGTTTTCGGAAGCCTATGATGCCTTCGCTAATGTTAAGGACAACGAGTTACCCCTACTCATGGATGGTTCACATATCATCGCTGACGCCCGTTTAGTTTATCGCGAAGAGCGCAGTGAATGGTCGGTTAATGTTCACTCCGTTCAGCCGCTACGGAATGCTCCAAGTTTAATTAAGAAAATTCTCTTTGCCTTAAAGCCTGGGCCTGAGGCGGCTGAGTTTATGGAAAAGATTGTCGCCCATACTCGACGTGTAGATGGTCGCAGTGTAGTGCAAATTGGCTTCCTGCAACCGGACGGTCGAATCTTGGTAGCCGAAGCCGCCACAGCCATGAGCACACGCTTTGATCCGACCACCTATGCCTTTTTTGCAAAGCACCCCGCATGTGTCGGTGTGCAGATTGAAGCGACCCCACCCTCGCAACCCCCTCAGCGGAAATTTGGTCCACGCAGCTGATTAAAAATAAATGGAAAATATTTATGCATTAATTTGGGGAGTTGGATTAATCTTAATACTTATATTTTTATTCCGTGGGCCAACGCGATCCTGGCGACGCAAGCGTCGGTATCGTTTTAAAATTCAACAAGCGGAATCTTTCTGGAAAAACTTAAAGGTGACGGAAGCGAGACGCGACACACTCACCGTCGTAGCAACTCTGACAACAGCCCCAGATCGCATACATTTAATTGAGCCCGTTTTACAGTCGCTGACATCGGGCCAGTCGCGGCCACCCGATGAAATACACTTAAATATCCCCCATCGTTTTGCACGCACGGGTGCCGAATATATTATTCCTGATTTTATCAAAAATTATCCGGTGAAGGTATTTAGATGCGAAGACGAGGGACCTGGCACCAAACTCATTCCTACGATTCGTCGAACCGCTGCGAATGCTAATGTATGGTTTTTTGTCGTTGATGATGATATTCGCCATCTACCCGAAGCACTCCAAACCCTGCTCGGCTTTGCACAAAAAAATTCTCAGGCGGCTTATGGCTATGCCGATAATTATCTTTATCGAAAATGGTCACCGCCCGATGGATCCGTCGATATACTTTGTGGTTTTGGAGGATTCCTAGTCCATCGCTCATTCTTCGGTACCGACTTTGAGGATTATCTCAGCAAGGCCTTGAGTAATAAAAGCTGCCGCTTTCACGATGACGTCTATTTTAGCAATTATTTAGCCCTGCACAAAATTTCGCGTTATCGCGTTGCCACATCTGAAGTGAGTCTCGACCGCATGGAAGAACTAGGCTGCCTATTAGAACAAGGGGGCGAAGTAGGTTCCCTCGCTATGGGTGCGGGATCAGGTGAAAATACTACACTGCGAACCGAACGCGCGATGGATTACCTACGCTCTTTAAATCTAGCCGGCTTTGGACCGTAATAAATCGTCATGTCAAATTCTCAACCCGCTCCCGTGAGGCGATTGAAAATAGCTTTTAGTGATTTTATTTTTTCTGATCATTTCACTGATAAATTATCAGGGCTTAATCCGAGAGATAATTTTTTTACTCAGGCTTTAGGCGCTCATTACACGATAGAATGTGGATCCCTAGATGAGGCTGATGTTTTAATTTATTCTACTTGGGGCAACGACCACCGAAAATTCCGCGGTAAAAAGATATTCTATACTTCAGAGAATGTATTGCCCGACTTTAATGAATGTGATTTTGCGATTACATTTTGCCATCTGCCTGACGAGTCGAGGCATCTACGACTACCCCAATATATTAATTATATCCCCGAGCCTGAGATTTTAATTAAAAAGCCAGACGTTGATGCCCGAACTATTCTTAAACAAAAGAATCGGTTCTGTAATTTCGTCGTTTCAAATCCCCGAGGCGCCGAAAGAAATAGGTTTTTTCGCGAGTTAAATCGTCGCCAAAGGGTCGATTCAGGTGGGCGACATTTTAATAATCTGGGTAAAGTAGTCACAAATAAGTTGGAGTTTTTGAAAGATTATAAATTCACTCTGGCTTTTGAAAACTCGTCCTCGCCAGGGTACACAACTGAAAAATTGGTCGAGCCAATGTTAGCCCAAAGTTTACCCATTTATTGGGGCAATCCGGAAGTCGCTCGCGACTTCAATCCACGGAGCTTCATCAATATTTCCGACTTTCCTAACTTTGAAGCGGCCATTGATTACATCCTCGAAGTAGACCGCAACGATGAGCTCTATTTATCTTACCTGCGCGAGCCGTGGTTTCATAATAACGAAATACCTGATTTATTTAAGGCTGTTTATTTATCCGAGGCACTTAAGCGGTTCGTCCAAGAACCATGGGTAAATCGTCCACGCGTTTATACCAACCGTGGTTTACGTGATCACGCCCTAGGTACAGGTTTAAAACGCCATCTATCTAGCTTCAGCTGTAAATTAGATGGCCTACTTTGGAAGGCCGGCTGGCGTTAGTCTTATACACAGCCCGTGGGATAATCAGCGGCCAAAAAACCTGGCCAGAGAATATAAAACTATTCTGGGAGAAATCACCTTTAACACACTCTTGGATAAGACTTTTATTTTTTTAGATAGGCGCACATCTTTAGAATCGATTAACTTAGTCGCCGATAGGATAAATCCCTTAAAGCGTGCGTTGGGGTGAGTCACGTGAAACTTAAGTCTACAAACTAAGCCGTCTTCAAGATTGAGAGAACTAAGCTTTAGTAGATTGGCTTCACTTGTTTTTTTCTCTCGAACACATTGTTCGATATCTTTTTTTATTTTTTGAGAAAAAACAAATCTTTGAAGGTAGGCCTGAGCCATCTTCTTAAACCGCGTAGCAGGGTCTACTTTGGCAGAGATCCTAGAAACCCCCCCAAGCGACACATTTCGACCATGCCAGCGCCAACTAATACCTATATCAGGATCAACTAAGACTTCTCCCAGCATAAGTGCACGAAGACATAATGTCGCATCCTCTGCATCTAAAGATGTGGAAATGGGGCCAAAGCACTCAAGGAGTGTACGACGATAGGCTCCACTAGCGCCAACAAAGAATGGCAAACCTGCAAATACTTCATGGGTCTTAAAATGGTGACTAAAAATCATTTTATTTTTTATTTTAGACCAACGACTACGTATAATTTTGGAGTCAGAATTAATTACCTCTAAGTTTACAAACTGAGCCATTAAATTGAGGCTTAGTTTAAACTCCTGTGCAGCTAGCGAGGCACGATTGGGCTTAAGAACATCATCCCCAGAGCACATCACTAAAACTTCACCCGAACACTTTGCCATGGCTCTATTCACATTCGCGACTAATCCAAGATTAGGCTCTTGAGGTAAAAGAACGATTTTGTGAGGGCCGGTATAGTTTTTAATGCGTGCTTCAATTATTTCGCGCGTACCATCGGTTGATCCGTCGTCGGCAATCACTATTTCTAGATACCTACAATCTTGAGAAAGTGCAGAGTTTAAGGATTCAAGGATATAATCTTTCTGTTGATAAGATACCAAAAAAATACTGATAGAAATCCGGGGGACCATACCTAATCTAAAAACTCTTTGATCCATTCTTCAATTTTATATTTATCAGTAATTTTACAGTCTATCTCACAATATGGTAGACTCATAAATTCAGCGATAGAAATTCTGGAGTGACCGAGAACGTAAATATTGCTAGGGTGATAAAAATCATATTTCATCACTGTTGCGTTAGTTGTTATAAGTTTCTTCTTAAACTCTATTGCTTCAAAAAATCTCAAGGAAAGTCCGACATGTAAATTTTGGTTTATAATATCTATAATTACTTTTGTTTTTTTTACTATCAAAAGATTTTGATTATAAGTTATAGGAACTCTAGAAACTCGAATGCAAGGATGCCTCTTCCCTGCGCTACCAGGATATCTTAGAATGTAGAAAATAGGTTTTAATCCAGCGACTATAAGATGATCTGCAACCTCGATAAGTAACTTATAACGATATAAATCTACATCGCCAATAAAATGGGCGTCCGAGAGAGTGAACTCAAAATCTTCGTCAAAGGGCTTAAGTCTAAAATTTGTTTTAAACTTTAACTTAGAGTTTTTAGTAAGATCATTTTTATCAAAAACATAGAAGTTATCAAAATATTCTATGTATTTATAAATGTCGGGAAAACGTTCTAAACCGTCCCACTGATAACCAACAGACCTACGACAAACCTTTTTAGCCTGTTTGATTTGCTCAACACTCATCAAATCAGGACGTACGGCTAATAGTAGATCATAACTTTGCCCGAAGATTTTTAGTTCACGTTTTTTACGCCGCCAACTTATTATGGAGGATTTTAGATTATATCTAAAAAGGGTTTTCAATAGAAAGTTCAGAAACTTTATAAGTGCGTTGGGATATTTAAACTGGTGACCTTCATCTTGGGGTAAAACAATAGAATCAATACCGGCTTCTGCGAGATTATGCTTAATTACCTCATAAATTCCATTATTTACCGGTATTGAGAGTAGGACCTTTTTTATACACATGAGAATAACTATACATCCCTGCATTGACGGAGTGAATCCACTAAAGCATCCTCAACAGCTCGCATGAGAACACCCGCCTGGAGGAGCTTACTAGAATCAAGAATACAGTTAGACCGAAGAGCCTTGGCGCCTAAACGATAGAACTCTTCGTCACTCTCCCAAAATATAAAATCCCGGTTGGGTTTTAGAATCTCTTTGATCATATCAACAACCTGTCGGGTAGACACGAATCCTGGGTTGGTAACATTATATGTACCGTAGGGTACATGCTTTATCCAACAATCTATACACGCGTTCACAAAATCTTCTAGATGCGAGAGGGAGTTCAAGTTATCGTAAACCTTGGCGTAAGTTTGAATTTTGGTGAGATAGTTACGCGGGTTATTAATCTCATTAAAGGGAATTCTGAGTCTCCAGACGTAATGATCACCCACCCCTTTTATCGCCTCCTCCCCCATAGCCTTGGTGCCGCTGTAATAACTACAAGGGCCATCGCTAAATGAGAAGTTAGGCGGAAATGATTCGTCGAACCCTTTGAGTCGACTCGGTTCAGTCAGTGCAATTTTGCGAATGTAATCTTGATTCATATTTTTCTCGGCTGCCCACTTACGGTCTTGCTCCACTAAGCAGCCTGAAAAAATGCACCCTGACGATACATGTCCCCAAGGAATACCTAATTCTGCACAAACCTCGGCCAACATCTTCGGAAAATAAACATTCCCTTGCATTGTCTCATCTTTCTGTAGCTCACAGGCGTCAACATTAGGTTTACCTGTAAAACCCGCCGCATTAATAATAAAATCAGGGCGATGAGTAGCCAAGTAGGCTTTTAACTGCGGCTCAGACGTGTAATCAATCTGCTGACGTCTCAGTGATTTAAAATTTATACCACGAACTGAAAGCACCCTCTCAAACTCTTTTCCAACATAACCTGATGCGCCAAGTAAGAGAATCATAGTAATAATTTTAAATATAAGCCGTAACCAGATTTGGCAATAGGCTCAGCAAGGGCGAGTAATTGTGCATCGGTGATGTATTTTTTCCGCCAAGCAATTTCTTCGATACATCCAATCTTAAAACCCTGACGGGATTCGACGATTTGAACAAATTGAGCGGCCTGTAATAACGAATCAAAAGTGCCGGTATCGAGCCAGGCAGTTCCGCGATTCATTATTTTAACATTTAGTTTTTTCTGGCTCAGATACTCCCGGTTTACATCTGTAATTTCATATTCACCGCGTGCCGAAGGCTTCAGTGCCTTGGCGATACCGATGACTGAATTATCGTAGAAATACAGCCCTGGCACCGCATAACTAGATTTTGGCTGCTTGGGCTTTTCCTCTATAGAAATAGCCATACCACTAGCGTCGAACTCCACCACGCCAAAACGCTCTGGATCTGGCACGTGGTAAGCAAATACAATTCCTCCATTCGGCTCATGACACGAATGAAGTAGTTCACTAAAACCAGCAGCATAAAAAATGTTATCACCTAGGACGAGGCACACATTATCTTTTCCGATAAATTTTTCGCCAATCACAAATGCCTGAGCTAGACCATTAGGAACCGCCTGCTCCGCATATTCAAAACGACATCCCAATTGCGAACCATTACCAAGTACTTCACGAAAACGCGGTAAATCGTGAGGAGTCGAAATAATTAAAATCTCCCTAATGCCAGCGAGCATTAACACCGATAAGGGGTAATAAATCATCGGCTTATCATAGACGGGTAGAAGTTGCTTACTCATACTATGCGTGAGCGGGTGAAGTCTCGTGCCCGATCCGCCTGCTAGGATTATACCTTTCATAGGGGAGTGTTATTAGACTTTGCCGAGACGCTCAAGGCGATAAGAGCCATCAAGGATAGCCTGAGTCCATTGTGGGTTATCTAAGTACCATTTTACGGTTTTACGAAAACCGCTTTCAAAATTCTCTTGTGGAGCCCAGCCTAATTCAGTGCGGGCACGTGATGAATTGATAGCGTAGCGCATATCATGCCCCGGTCGATCTGTGACATAAGTGATGGCTGAGGCATGAGGCTTACCGTCAGCCCTTGGACGCAGTTCATCCAGCAACGAACAGATAATTTTTACTAAGTCTATATTTCGACGCTCGTTGTCACCGCCAATACAATAGGTGCGACCAGGCTTACCATTAAGAACTGCAGCGAGTAAACCACGAGCGTGATCATCTACATATAACCAATCACGGATATTTTCACCCTTACCATAAATAGGAATGGATTCTCCACGAAGAGCTTTGAGAATAACCACGGGGATTAACTTTTCTGGAAATTGATACGGACCGTAATTATTGGAACAGTTAGTGATGACTACAGGTAGTCCATAGGTATCCATCCAAGCACGCACTAAGTGGTCGCTCGAAGCCTTGCTCGCGCTGTAGGGCGAATGCGGGTCGTAGGGAGTCTTTTCGTTAAAAGCTGCACCACCAGCACCCAGTGAGCCAAATACCTCGTCAGTAGAAACATGGAGAAATCTAAATTTTTCTTTTTGCTCACCCACGAGAGTTCTCCAATAACCGAGCGCCGCTTGTAATAATTGAAATGTACCTAAGACATTGGTCGAAATAAATTCTCCCGGCCCATCAATCGAACGATCCACGTGAGACTCTGCAGCTAAATGCATAATCACGTCGGGTTTGAATGTAATTACCGCTCCTCGCATAGCCTCCGCATCACAAATATCAGCCTTGATAAAATGATAACCCTTTTTGCCCTCCAGGTCTGAGAGAGAGGCACGGTTGCCGGCGTAAGTGAGCTTATCTACCACGAGAACCTCATGGCCAAATCCATGAGCCATCCGAACAAGGTTAGATCCAATAAAGCCCGCTCCGCCTGTAATTAAGAGTCGCACGGAGAGTAGTGAATACAATTATCGACCTGTAGCCAATCTATTATTATATTAACCCTAAATAATTTACTATACTCTGCCAAATCGTTAAACAAATTTCGGCCAGAAATTTAACCCCTATCTACAAACACAATGAAAATCCTTAAAAGAATTTATTTCTTTATAAAATCTAAGATTATAAAAGAAAAGATTTATTCTTTTAACATAAATTACTATGCAAAGAAAAGCACACTTTGCGAAATTGGTAGAAAATATGATACCGATAAATCCTCACAAAGAGATAATGTAACGGACACCAGGCACTGCCACCCGTACACACTTTTTTATAATAGTATTTTCAAAGAATACCGTAATGAGGCATTAAGAATTGCTGAATTGGGGATACTAGATGGCGCTTCATTATTAATGTGGAGGGAATACTTTCCCAATGCCAAGATTGATGGGTTTGAATATAATACTCAGTATATAAACGCTTTCAAAGAAAAGTGCCCTGAAATTCCAATCTATCCGTTTGATGTTAAAAGCCAAGAGAGTATGGACGCAGCACTGGGAGATAAAATGTATGATCTTATCATTGAAGATACCACCCATCAATTTGAAGATCAAATCGCAGTTATTGAGAATATCTATAAAAACCTAAAGCCAGGCGGAATGCTCATCATTGAAGATATATTTAAGAGATACAACGAACAAGATTACCTTGATCGTCTTGCTCCCATCCTGGACCAGTTTTCTGATTATTATTTTGTGACACTTGATCACGAAAATAGAAATTCGACTGGCTGGGATAATGATAAACTTTTCGTACTCATCAAAAGCGGGGCCGAAAATATTTTTAAAAATAAAAATAAATTAACTATTATCACGCCAAGTTACAGGACTCAGAATTTAACAAAAATAAAAGATTCTATTAACTTCGACTACGTGAATGAGTGGATTATCGTTTATGACGGCACAAAGGTGCCGAATGGTTTTACCTTCTTCAATCATCCAAAGATTAAAGAGTATGTTTTTTCTGGTCCTGGTATCAGCGGAAATCCGCAAAGAAATTTCGCGCTTAATTCTATTCAACAAGAAAACACCCTGTTGTACTTTTTAGATGACGACAATATCATGCACCCAGATTTAATCAAATTCCTGGATATTTGTGAAAACGAAACAATTTACACATTTGACCAAACCAATCGACTTATCGGAAATAATATTGCCCTAAATTGCATAGACACTGCATGCCTATTAATCGATTTTTCTTTATGCAAAGACATCCGATGGATCCCTTCACTTTATAATGCAGACGGACATTATATAATCGATTGTTACAACCGCAATAAATCTTCCCACTGCTACATCCACAACGACCTTTGCTATTATAATAAACTCACTACTTAATTTCTGAGAATCTTAGTTATATTTACGTACACAATTATTATAGCAGCGGATTATCTAGTTTTATCCCGCTCTAGATTCTGGCTTTCCTTAAAGGTATTAGTTTAATACTATTAGGCATGGGTAAAAAGACATTAGGAATTGGGATTTGGGGGACGGGCGTGATTGCCGAGTTTCACCGAAATTAGTTTATAACTAAATTAAATTCATTAATCGCTGATTCAACCAGTGCAGCGTCCGTAGCCACACAGGCCACCACATCAATATAATGAATGGTGCGTTGTGCTTGAGTGTGACAATAGCGCATGAAATCGACAAGCGTGCTAACCTTATTTAAACTACAAACATACTCACCGTAATTATCAAAGATATAGAAATGATTGTAACCTAAATTATTTAATTTTTCAAAAGTCGATTGATAGGCAGAAAAGGCCTCGTCGTCCTGCGGATCGCATTCAAAAAATAAAATGGGGTGGGCGTCTTTAATGACCTCTAAGCCAGAATTAATGACGTCCCAATCCATTCCATCGGTATCCGTCTTTAATAACTTTAATCGAAACTGACTGTCCTGGGATTTCACTAATTGCGTGAGGCTCGTTTTATCTAAAATCTTTGGGTTTTTTTCTGTGACATTGTCTTGTTTCTGAACTTTAACTGCCGTAGCCGTACCATCTTTTTCAATCAAAGCATAAAGGCCGTCAGCATTACCGATTAAATTTTTCGTGTAAGACAAAGAAACCAAAGGAAAGGCCTTTCTCATGGTTTCGATATTTTGCTCGAGGTATTTATAATAATTATCAGATGGTTCGACGGCATGATACCGCAATCCCGGGGCAACAGGAACCATGGCAGCTAGCGTGTCGCCGCAGTTTGCGCCGATATCTAAAACGCCGGATCCACTTGCTATCCTCTTAGCAATAAACGGCAGAAATTTATCATATTTCGAAAACTTAGCTTGATAGGTTGGCAAACGATGCCCCATAGGCAGTTTCAAAACTAGTCCATTAATCGTATAATCAAATTCTTGGGGAAAATAGGACCTACTCATTGAGTCCCTTCATTGATACCCTTCCGCCATTCATAATCAAATAATAACTCTAATTATATAATTTCACTTCCTCTAATGCTACTATGCTTTATGTTCAGCCCATGGCTTTAAAGACCTTAGGCATTGGGATTTGGGGGACGGGCGTGATTGCCGAGTTTCACGCCCAGGCCTTGAGTG
>JBAXUJ010000140.1:0-3347 GCA_037129735.1 Opitutia bacterium
CCGCGGGTCATGATGCGATCGTTACCGCGACGTGAACCGTAGGAGTTGAAATCTTTTTTGTTCACTCCGGCGGCGATTAAGAATTTTCCGGCAGGCGTTTCTTCTTTGAAAGAACCTGCGGGCGAAATGTGGTCGGTCGTGACGGAGTCCCCTAAGATAGCCATCGGACGCAATTTCTTGAGTGATGGAACCGGAGGAGGAGTCATCGAGAAGCCCTTGAAGAAAGGAGGCTCTTGAATGTAGGTGGACGATTCTTTCCAGCTGAAGCGAGCGCCCGTGCCGCCTTGAACGCCTTTCCATTCTGCGGTGGCGTTGGCGAGGGATTCGGCGGCGTATTTTGATTTGAACATCTCGGGCTTGAGACCGCGAGCGACGTGCTCGGCGATTTCGGACTGCGTTGGCCAAATATCTTTTAAGAAAACAGGCTTACCATCTTTACCCGTGCCGATCGCTTCGTGGTCGAGATCGATATCGACGCGACCTGCGAGTGCGAAGGCCACCACGAGAGGAGGAGACATCAGGAAGTTAGCTTTGACGGCGCCGTGAACGCGGGCTTCGAAGTTACGATTACCCGAGAGCACTGAGGCCGTGACGAGGTCGCCTTGTTTGATGGCCGCTTCGATATCGGCATCGAGCGGGCCAGAATTACCGATACAGGTCGTGCAACCATAACCTACGAGATTGAAACCCAGTTGATCGAGGTAAGGAGTGAGTTTGGTTTCGTTTAAGTAATCCGTGACCACGCGTGAGCCTGGGGCCAGCGAGCATTTGACGTCGGGATTAACCTTTAAGCCTTTCTCTACGGCCTTTTTCGCGACCAGTCCGGCAGCGACCATCACGGAAGGATTCGAGGTGTTAGTACAGGAAGTGATCGCAGCGATGACGACTGAAGCGTGATTTAATTTGCGGCCCGAATTTCCGACGGGAGCGGAAGCAGAGCGATCGGCGTCGGATTTTTCGAAACCATTTTTCGCTTTAGGCGTGGTGAAGAGTGTATTGAAAGACTCTTTGATTTTTGGGAGGTCGATACGATCTTGCGGGCGTTTAGGTCCGGACACGCAAGGAACGACTGTGCTGATATCGAGTTCGATTGTTTGAGTGTAATCGATGCTACCGGCTTTAGGAATTCCGAAGAGCCCTTGAGCTTTGTAATATTCGCGAACGAAGGAGACATGAGATTCATCGCGACCCGTTTGACGGAGGTACTCGAGTGATTTGTCGTCGATGGGGAAGAAGCCCATCGTGGCACCGTATTCAGGCGCCATGTTCGCGATGGTCGCGCGATCGGCGAGGGAGAGGGCTTCGGTACCTTCGCCGAAGAACTCAACGAATTTACCGACCACTTTGGCTTTGCGGAGGATTTCGGTGAGGCGGAGGGTGAGGTCGGTTGCGGTGACGCCTTCACGGAGGCTGCCTTTTAAATGAACGCCAATGACTTCGGGCGTTTGGAAGTAGACAGGCTGACCGAGCATGCCTGCTTCGGCTTCGATACCGCCTACGCCCCAACCCACGACGCCGATACCGTTAATCATGGTCGTGTGGGAGTCGGTACCCACAAGAGTGTCGGGATAAAACACGCCGTTCTTTTCGAAAACTAATTTCGCCAAGTATTCTAAATTAACTTGGTGGACGATACCGATGGCGGGAGGAACGACGCCGAAAGTTTTGAAAGCTTGCATGCCCCATTTAAGGAATTCGTAACGCTCGGTATTGCGGCTGAATTCTTGACGGAGATTTTCGAGGAAAGAATTAGCGGTGCCGGCGCGGTCGACTTGGACCGAGTGGTCGACGACGAGATCGACGGGGACGAGAGGTTCGATGACGGCGCTATCTTTTCCGAGACGTGCGACGGCTTCGCGCATGGCAGCGAGGTCGACTAAGAGAGGAACGCCGGTGAAGTCTTGGAGAACGATGCGAGCGACGACGAAAGGAATTTCGGTGTCGACGGGTTTAGTCGCGTTCCAGTGGGCGAGCGTGCGGACGTCGTTTTCGGTGACGGCGATGCCATCGCAATTACGCAGGACCGATTCGAGGACCAGGCGAATGGAAACCGGGAGGCGGGAAATTTTTCCGAGGCCTGCTTGTTCGAGTGCAGGGAGGGAGTAGATGGAGCCCGACTTGCCAGCGGCGGAGAAAGGTCGGAGAGCTTTGAATGGGTCGTGGTTGGCCATGGAGAATTAAAGCAGATAGCAAAAAGCAAAGAAGGCGGCCGGGGCAAGCCCGACCGCCTTCAAAATCGAAGACTTTTTAAATTAAGCTTCGACGGCTTTTTTAATCTTAGCGAAGTTTGGCATGGTCGCTGGGTCGCGCTTCACTTCGGAGTGGATCACGATGCCATTCTTGTCGGCTACGAAAACAGAGCGTTTAGCTACGTTTAGGAGGGTAGTCTTTTCAGGAATTGCTTTGGTGTCCTTCACTTTGAAAGCTTTGAGGGCGACGCGGTTGAAGTCGGAAACGAGGGTGACGCCGATATTGGCTTGTTTTGCCCATGCTTCTTGCGCGAAAGGACTATCTACGGAAATCGCGATGACGTCGGCACCGAGTTTCTTATACTCGTCGAGCAGGCCAGTGACTTTGCAAAGTTCGTCGGTGCAAGTGCCGGTGAAAGCGAGAGGCACGAAGAGAATCACGGTCTTACCTTTTCCAACATTACGACGGAGGCTGACGTCATGGAGGCCAGACTCGGTCTTTTGTTTGAGGGTAATTTCTGGGAGGGGGAGGCCGACTTTGAGTGGCATAGGAGTATTGGGTTGGGTTAAGGCCTGTTGATTATACTAAAATTAAATAGAGGGCAAGGATGGAGGCACGAATTAAGGGGGTTTTCCCTACTTATTTTAACCTAGTGGGTTCCCAAACTCCAAAAACCATGCTTTTTAGGCACTTCTGGGGTCGGTCGTGAGACCCAGCCGATTGAACCATTTACGCTGTTTTCTGACCAAAGCCCAGGTATCGAGGTTAATTCGCTCCCGGAGGCCGTCTAAGGCGACTTGGCGGCCTGACTGAATCCAATCCATCGTCGCGCGGTAGCCGACGGCACGGGCGGAGGGGAGTTCGGGATTTAAATTCAGCTGGAGAAGTTTTTCGGACTCTTCGATGAGTCCGGATTTCAGCATGAGATCCGTGCGCTGGTTGATGCGATTTTTTAATTCGGCGTCTTCGCGTTCGATTAATTCGTAGGTGATTTTAAATTGAGCGAACGGACTTTCTTTTTGGAGGAAGTCGACGCGCAGGTCGTCGAGTGAACGATCGGAGGAGAGGCGACGCTCGAGGGCTTTGGCGATGCGAATGGGATTTTTGGTATCGAGCCAACCGGGTAAGACATTGCCTTCGACTTCACGGAGTCGGTT
>JBAXUJ010000141.1:0-3345 GCA_037129735.1 Opitutia bacterium
CACCGATGAACTCTTTAATCATGGCGGATTACTCAACCCAGCCCACTAGTTTTAATCGACTCATCGCTCCGGCATTATTTTTAGCCGGGGTGATTGTTTTTTTTGGTTTCCCTTTTGCCGCAGGTGAAAAAGTAGATTTTTGGTTTCAGTCCTTTTTCTGGAATGGGAAAAATTGGCTGATTCCTCACGATCATTTCTTGAGCAAGATTCTCGCCTATGATGGACCTAAGGCGCTCATCATTTTATTCGCCGTCTATTTATTAGTAATTATTTTATTACCTAAGCTTGCGCCACGATGGATGAATCGCCGCCAGGCCATCTATGTTTTTGTATCGATGGCCGTGGTCTCAGTAACTTCAACTCAGCTACGTGCTATAACGAACATGGCAACCCCACTGGAATTGACCAATTATGGCGGGGCATTTCCACATTTATTATTATTTCAAAGCAAGCCAGCGGGGTATCCCTGCCACGCATTTCCTGCAGGGCACGCGAGTGGCGGTCTCGCTTTGATAAGTCTCTACTGGGCTTGGTTTAATCAGCCCTACCGTAAGCTTGGACTTTGGATTGGCTTAGGTTTGGGCGGTTTCATGGGCCTATATCAGATAGCACGTGGCGAGCATATGCTTTCGCACACACTCGCCACTCTGGGTATCGCTTGGCTTTTTTCCGCCTTACTCGCGGTAGCTATCAAGCCTACACAAATATCCGCTTAGTTGTTCGCCCAATTAACAATATTATCGGCGCGCTGAAATGAAGGAGGGCTTGCCGTGTCGTCGTTGAAGTAAGTAGTCGTGATGGTACCGGATGTGGACATACCTGTGTCCCAGTATTCTATATCATTCGGCGTAGCTTCTGTGGTTGGCTCAAGGAAATTAGCACCACACGAAACAACAAGAAAACCAGGGTATTTCCACGCTCCATAGGTAGTATTATAGGCACCCGTGGTTAAGTCTTGCAGGGGAGTGCTATCGCCAGGCGAAACTCGATAGCGGTAGTCGTAGGCATTGCCCCAAGGATCACGGAATTCATAGGCTTTAGTCCAATCATCCAGCCCGAGAGATTTATCATCGTTCGAAGTTACCACTCCGTCGCTCAGGAAGGGTTTCATTTTACGATTACTTCCACCAGGCAATTTAGTGTCGGTGTAATTGAGTAATTGTAATGCGTTTCCACCGGAGGATAAATTCGCAGTGTAAATTCTTTTACGACCGACGAGTTGGTCGAAGAAGTCTTTGCGGAATTGTGCGCCGTTGGTCTTTGCTGAAGTTGAACCGCACGGATAGTCACCATAAGTTTTACGGTACACTTCGCAGGCCATGCCAAGGCCTTGGATTTCTCCGCGGGCTTTGGCCTTATTATTGCCATTTCTAGCCGCTTTAAAGAGGCTAAACATAAGCGTGCTAAGAATGCCAATGACGGCGATTACTAGCAGAATTTCGATGAGGGTGAAGCCTCGACGGACAAGAGATCGTGGGGTCATGGGGTAATTTATAAGTTAAATATGACGTGAATCGTTTTCGTCTTTTTTGACGTAACCAGAATCTTGGCGCTGATGATTTACGGCATTCTTTTTTAAGTAAGCTTGGTAAACATCTTCGGCTGACATTCCTAAGACTTGGGCGATTGAGATAAGAAAGTGAAAGAGATCGATTACCTCGACGCGGGCGTTTTGTTCGTCGAACTTCTGATACTTGGCCCACCACTTCCAAGGTACCGAGTCAGTCAACTCAGCCATCTCTTGCTGCATGGCGCGGAGGTAATTGAGCGTCCACTTGATTTTCTCTTCCTCGGTCATGCCTTCCGTGATTACCCCAATACGCTTGTTGAGGTCAGATTGCATTTTGAAGATTTCGTCGAATTTATCAGCCATAAGCCCATCAAATGGTCTTAGGGGTTGGGGGCAACCCTGTATGCGTGGCTCCATGCTAATTCGTCTTTGCAGATTCCCTAGAGTATGCCTTTCTCTAGGTGTGTCGTCCGTCCCGCCTATTAAACAATTAAGAAAACCCGAGGTTCTTGCTCCGGCGGGGGAGTGGAATTGTGCAAAAGCTGCTGTGGAAAATGGAGCAGACGCTATATTTTTCGGCGTCGGCCGATTCAACGCCCGCGTCCGCGCTCATAATTTTGAAGAAGCCGATTTACCCGCCCTCATGACCTACCTGCACGGTCGAGGAGTAAAAGGGTATGTTACTTTTAATACCCTTATTTTTCCTGAAGAGCTCGCAGAAGCATCGCGCATGCTCCGCACGATTATTGCTTCAGGTGTAGACGCCGCGATTGTGCAAGACGCTGGCATTTGTCGTCTCATAAGAAAAATATCACCCGACTTTCCTATTCACGCTTCGACTCAGATGACAGTGACCAGTGCGGAGGGTGTGCAATATGCCAAAGACTTAGGTGCATCCCTCGCAGTTTTGGGTCGCGAAGTTTCAATTCCTGAAATGCAAAAAATGCAGACGGAATTATCGGTAAAAAATACTCCGTTAGATTTAGAAGTTTTTGTGCATGGTGCACTTTGCGTAGCGTATTCGGGTCAATGTCTCACGAGTGAATCTCTCGGCGGTCGTTCCGCAAATCGCGGTGAATGTGCTCAGGCCTGTCGCTTGCCTTATGAATTAGTCGTCGATGGAGTAGTCAAAGATCTGGGCGATCGTGCATACTTACTCTCACCACAAGATCTGGCCGGCATTGAAGTCGTGCCTGATTTAATTCGTGCCGGTATCAAATCCTTAAAAATTGAAGGACGTCTCAAATCGCCCGAATATGTGGCGGCAATCACACGTGCTTACCGTCGTGCAGTGGATGCAGCTTGGGCAGCTTTACAAACAGGACAAGATGCTGACCAAGCCGCGCATCGCATTAATACTGAAGAAGAGTATGCGATGCAGATGACTTTCTCCCGCGGACTTTATAGCGGCTGGCTTCGCGGAATTGATAACCAACATTTAGTGCACGCACGTTTCGGAAAAAAGCGTGGAGCCTATTTAGGCGAAGTGGTGGATGTGTCGACCAACGGAGTCACTTTGAAGTTACAAGGTCCGCTTAAACCAGGTGACGGCGTGGTTTTTGACCAAGGTAAACCTGCAGAACGTGAGCAGGGTGGGTTTGTTCATGGTTTAGAGCCTGCACGCGGTGATTTAACTTTTGTTAGGTTCGGTCGTGAAGATGTGGACTGGTCGTTAGTCGCACCGGGCGCACTACTCTGGAAAACTAAAGATCAAGAGTTGGATAAACGATTACATGATTCCTGGGACCGCGAGCGCCCTAATTATCGTAGACCTATTTCTGTTAAAGTCATTGGTCGATTGAATCAGCCTTTACGTATCGAATTTAATGATGGCG
>JBAXUJ010000142.1:0-3322 GCA_037129735.1 Opitutia bacterium
GGTGATGGTTGTTTACAAGAAGGTATCTCACACGAAGCGGCTTCCTTCGCCGGACGTTTCGGTCTCGATAACTTAATCATGCTTTATGATTCCAATGACGTCACATTGGATGCGATGGCTTCAAAAACTCAAAATGAAGATACCGTTAAACGCTACGAAGCTGCTAATTGGGAAGTCTTCATGGTCAAACAAGGCAATGAACTAGGCCCGATTGCTGAAGCCCTCGACAAAGCCCGCGCCAGCACGAGCGGTAAACCAAAACTCATCATTTGCAAAACGGTCATCGCTAAAGGTATCGCCGAAGTTCAAGGCACTGCCAAAGGTCACGGAGAAGCAGGCGTTAAATTTATCGACGCTTCCCGTAAAGCGCTCGGCTTGCCGGATGAAAAATTCTACGTTTCACCAGAAACTAAAAAATTCTTCGCTGCTCGTAAAGTCACTCAAGCCGCTGAATACGCTCAATGGCAAAAAACTTTTGCTGCTTGGTCCGCTGCGAATCCAGCTAAAGCAGATTTACTTAAAAAAGCTCAAGCCGGTGATCACGGCGATGTCGCTTCCCTCCTCGCCGCTATTCCTGAGTTCGGTAAGAACGCCTTAGCTACTCGCGTGTCGGGTGAAACTTGCATCAACGCGGTTGCGAAAGCCTCACCACTCGTTCTCTCGGGTTCTGCTGACTTACACGGCTCAACCAAGAATTACATCAAGGATGTGGGTGACTTCGACATCGCAACACCCGCTGGCCGCAATCTTTACTTCGGAATTCGCGAACACGTAATGGGTGCAATCATCAACGGTATCGCTTACCACGGAATCTTTAAAGGATCAGGCGCAACCTTCCTTACGTTCTCCGATTATCTCCGTCCTTCCATCCGCGTTGCTGCCTTAGCCAAACTTCAAGCGTTCTACATTTTCACGCACGACTCCGTGGGTGTGGGTGAAGACGGACCTACCCACCAACCGGTTGAGACTGTCAGCGCTCTGCGTTGCATTCCTAATCTCGATGTGATGCGTCCAGCCGATGCTGAAGAAACTGCCGCAGCCTTCGCTCACGCAGTCGCTCGTCGCGATGGCCCTGTAGCTCTCATTCTCTCACGTCAAAACGTTCCATCGCTCGACAGCATTCCTGTTTCGACCCGTCGCCAAGGCACACTCAAAGGTGCTTACATCGCACGCAAAGAAACTGCCGCTCTCACTCACATCCTCATCGGTACTGGTAGCGAACTCCAACTCGCTCTCGCTGCAGCTGAAGAATTAGGTGCCGGCGTTCGTGTGGTTTCGATGCCTTCCATGGAAGCCTTTGCTCGTCAGCCTAAGTCTTACCAAGAAGAAGTTCTTCCTTCCAGCTGTGCTAAACGCGTCAGCATTGAAGCGGGTGTAACTATTTCCTGGGGTCGCTACGTGGGCATCACCGGTAAAGCCCTCGGCACCGATCGCTTCGGTTTAAGTGCTCCTGGCGATATCGCTATGAAAGAATGTGGTATGACCAAAGAAGCTGTAGTCGCTGCTGCGAAAGCTCTCTAAGTCTAAACGGTATTCTAAATAAAAAGAACGAAGACTCTCGGGTCTTCGTTCTTTTTATTTAACGGGTTTCAAAACACTGAGCGGTATTTTAAATAAGTCTCCCTGTTCCGAACCCACCAACAAAGTCTGTGCATCCAACCAGGCACAACCTTCAATCTGCCATGAGAGTATTGGAGGAGAGAGTGGCGTATAACTCATCGAGCCGTCAAAAAAGTTCTCCCCAGTCGCGGGTAAGGTGATTACCCAAACTGCTCGGTAGGTCAAAATAGCCAAACTCTTACCATCAGGAGAGACCGAAGCGTCCGTAACCATGCCCTTCGCGTCGAATTGCGCTAGTTTAGTTAATTTGGCCGGCTCATTCGATTTAGGAATATCAATGCGCCACAATTCGGTGAAGGTATCGCGACGGTGTTTAGTGAGAAAATAAATATTACCTCTGATTTTAAATACTGATTCGCAGTCATGTTTTAATTCCGAATCAGGAAATTCTTTTTGATCAGGCCAGATAAAAGAAACCGTTTTAACCTCGGTGACTTCGGGATTTTTGGCAGAGGGTTCTTTGAATAGGTAGAGATTAAGTTGATGGCGGTTGGAGATATTATTCCCGACATCCGCCACCACCATATTACCATCAGCGTCGCTCGTGAGGGCCTCCCAATCGTTATTTTTTGCCCCTTTAATCGTAATACCCTTTGTACCCCAAGCTAAAGACCCGTCGCTCCGAACCGGAATAATTTCTGGTTTATTACCCGAATCAGAAAGTGTCCAAAACACTCCAGGATTTTCCTGACTGGCCCAAAGTGCGGAACATTCAGGAACTAATTTCTTATCTACTTTAGCCGAGGCTTGCAGCTGAAAGGCATCCATTTCTTGAACTTCACGCACGACCACGGGAACTTCACCTCCCCATAAAGTGACCGCTAAGAGTAAATGGAGTAATCCCAACCGCATCCGATTCACTATTTTAATAAAATCGAAATAAGCAACCTTGAGAATTACCCTTTGCTTTTAAGGTAATTAAATCTAAACCTCACGTATGGCTCGGAAATCTTCGCGCGCGCTTTGGACGGCACACCTTAAAGGCGGAGCTCGCGTTACTTCATCGGCCACCAAATCAACACGCACTAAAAAAGGTGTAGAGAAAAGTTCCCAACGGGGCGTGCGTGGTATCATTCTCGGTATTGATCCTTCACTTCGCGGGACCGGTCTAGCTGTCATCGACTCTCGAACCGAGCCTTATCAATTACTAGCCAGTACGACGGTGAAACTTTCACCCAAATACAGCGCGATTGAATGCTTAGGAAGAATTGCTGAAGCGGTCGAAAAGATGACACGCCAATTTAAAATAGACCAAGCAGCCATTGAAGAAACTATCTACGTACAAAATTTTCGGACCGCGCAAGCCATGGGTGCATCACGTGGTGCTGCTTTGAGCATCCTGGCACGGCTAAATATTGAAGTTAAAGAATACGCCCCCAAACGTATCAAGTTAGCCGTCACGGGACACGGCAGTGCGAGCAAAGAACAAGTCGGCAAAATGATTAAATCAATTCTGAGTCTCAGCAGTGAATTACCGCTCGACGAATCAGATGCTGCAGCGATTGCTCTGTGCCACGCCTTTACCGCGCGAGGATAATTATTCTTCGCTAATCACAAAGTTATCGGAGCGACCATTGGCCTGACTCCACCGCGCCATCAGTTCATCTAGGCGCACGGGGCGGACATTTTGCTTAAGATTATGGGCTCCGGCATCTAAGCAGACTTTAAGCTGTTGCCAGACTTGTGAGTAGGATCGGCTGAA
>JBAXUJ010000143.1:0-3284 GCA_037129735.1 Opitutia bacterium
TCTTCGACTCCGCCAAAAATTGTTCCTCCTTTAAGATCGGCAACACCGCCACCACTGCCCCCGCGTCCAGTTGCGCCGCGCAACGATTTACCGCCAGTTAAAATCGTAGCACCAACACCGAGTGCGGAACCTAATCGTCCTGCACCTATCCCTTCAATTCCACGTCCGCCCATCACGCCGGTCGTCTCACGTCCAACATCGACCGCGGCCCAAGTTGCTCCGGGTAGCAGAGGCAATGTAACGGTTCGTCCCCCGATTGTAGTTCGCGACTTCGCTATCGCATTAAATTTAAAACCCTTCCAAGTCATTGGCTCGTTAATGGAATTAGGTAAAGTAGTGAGCCTCACTTCAGTGATTGAAGAAACCGACGCCAAAAAAGTCGCTGAGAAACATGGCTTCGTTTTAGAAATTCGTCACCGCGGCGAAGGTGCACAACCGGTCAAAAAAGAAGTTAAGAATACCGATGACGATCCAGCGTTGATGGTTATTCGTCCACCGGTCGTTTGCGTTCTTGGCCACGTTGACCACGGTAAAACTACCCTTTTAGATTATTTCCGAAAAACCAACGTGGTGTCGGGTGAAGCAGGTGGCATTACTCAACACATTGGTGCTTATACCGTAAAATATCTCGGTGAAAAACCTGAATACAAAGGTCGCTCCGTTACTTTCTTAGATACACCGGGTCACGCAGCATTTGCAAAAATGCGCGAACGTGGAGCCAGCGTTACTGACGTTGCTGTGCTCGTGGTTGCGGCCGATGACGGATTCATGCCGCAAACTGAAGAAGCCTTAAAATTCGCACAAAAGCATGCGACAGCTGTGGTTTGTGCGATTAATAAAGTGGATGCGAAAGGTGCCAACATCGACCGCGTCAAACAACAGATGCAACAACGCAACATCACTCCCGAAGATTGGGGTGGTGAAACTATTACCAATGCCGTTTCCGCTCTTAAGGGAACTGGTATGAACGAACTCATTGAGTCGATTTTACTGCAAGCTGAAGTTCTCGATCTTAAAGCAAATCCTAAATGCGCTGCCCAAGGCGTAATTGTTGAATCGCAAATGGAGACTGGTCGAGGACCAACTGCGACCGTCATCGTCCAAAAAGGAACTTTAAAACCGGGCGACACTTTTGTGTGCGGAGAAACTTGGTGCAAAGTTCGTGCTTTAATGGATGACCAAGGTCAGCGCTTAAACAACGCACCTCCCGGAACCCCTGCCCTCGTTTTAGGTTGGGATGCTGTCCCTGCACCTGGAACTAAATTCCGCACGGTAAAGAATGACCGCGAAGCACGTGAACTCGCTGAAGAAGCCGCACAAGCCGCACGCAAAGTCAGCGAAAATATCGCGGGCAAGCCTGCTACACCTGCTCGTCCAGGAATGTCGGATCTCGATCGTCTGATGGCCGCTCTGGAAAAAGATAAAGAAAAGATTTTACGCGTTCTGCTTAAAGCCGATGTGAACGGAACTCTCGAAGCACTCCAAGGATGCTTGGAAGATATCAAATCGAGCAAAGTCCGTCTAGAAATCGTTGGTGGCTCCGTTGGACCCATCACCCAGAGCGACGTGCAACTCGCTGAAGCAGCTAAATCTATCATTGTTGGCTTTGATACCAAACTTGAAAACGGTGTTCAACCGATGCTTAAACGCACCGGCGTTCGTATCCTCAGTCACGATATTATTTACGAACTCATCACTCTGGTTAAAGAAGCGATGGCTGAATTACTTGATCCCGAATTGCGTGAAAACAAATTGGGTGCAGCTGAAGTTCGTGCAGTTTTCCCATTAGGCAAAGAACACAAAGTAGCTGGTTGTATGGTGACCGAAGGCTTAATCAAACGCGCCGCCAAGGCTCGCTTATTACGCAAAGGCCAAGTCATCCACCAAGGCCCAGTTGAAACCCTTCGTCGATTCAAGGACGATGCGTCTGAAGTTAAGGCCGGCTTTGAATGCGGTATTAAATTGGGTGGCTATGATGAATACCTACCTGGTGACGTGATCGAAGCGGTGGAGATTCTTTCTGTTCGCCCTTCCCTTTAAGCCATGTCGCAACGCCAACTCCGAGTCGCTGAATTAGTTCAGCGGGAAGTTTCTGTCGCTCTGCGACAGAACTGGGGTAGCGAAGCTTCTTTAATTACGATTACCCGTGCCCGAGTATCGCCTGACCTCCGTCAAGTTTACGTCGGCTATGCGGTGTCTGGTGGAGTGCCTGAGAAAAAAGCCGCACGAAATCTTTTGAAAAGAATTCGTCGCGAACTCCGCGCTTACGTCGGTGGAATTTTACAAATGAAAAGTACTCCCGATTTATCGTTTGCTGAAGATGATGTAACGGGTGGAGTCGCGCGTGTGCAGGCGATGCTCGATGAGCTATCGCGCGAAGATATTAAGAAAAATAAAGACGCTTAAGCGGTTGGCTCGGTAATATCAGGCAGACTGGCTAACGCTTCACGAACGGCAATGGCGCGTGAACGATCACGGCCATCGCTATCTAAATCTTTTCCATGACGCGCTTGAATATGGGCTGGCTGACCTTCGATCATCAGGCGGTCGATGATGTGGCGGCTGGCTTCGGGTAGATAGCCCAAATCACACGCCATACGTAAATGTGAAAGCATGTTCATCGACTCAACGCTCGTGAGTAAATGCGCGGAACGTAAAACGGCCAAGGAGCGCGCTAGGCGATCGGTGAAACGTGGGCCCTCTTCTTCGGCTAATTTTCTGCGAGCATTCCACTCTTGTTCGACTAGGTTTTTAATCCAGTTGCCCAGATGCTTCATAATGACCTCTTCAGAAAGTCCGAGGGTTTGCTGATTAGAAATTTGAAAGATATTTCCTAAAGCTTCGGTGCCTTCGCCGAGCCAGCCGCGAACGGCGAGGCCATCTTGTCCGAGGGCTCGAGAAACTTTTTCGATGTGTCCAGCAAGACAAAGTCCGGGCAAGTGCACCATGGCTGAGACTCTTAAACCCGTGCCAACATTGGTCGGACAGGCCGTCAAGAAGCCCAATTTATCGGAGAAAGCGATTTCCAATGAAGAGCCTAAAGCATCATCTAACTGTTCAGCGATATTCCAGGTGCTACGTAAATGCCAACCCGCCTTTACAACCTGAATACGGAGATGGTCTTCTTCGTTCACCATCACTGAACAAGTTTGATCGCGACTAATGACTGCTGCTCCACTTTTTCCGGTAATTAATTCTTTAGAAACTAAGTGACGCTCAACTAAAACGGTGCGTTCCAAATCAGTCAGTTCGCTCATCTTAAAAATATGAGCTTTCTTGAATCG
>JBAXUJ010000144.1:0-3283 GCA_037129735.1 Opitutia bacterium
AAATCGAAAGGGATTCTCACTCATCCTTTCTTTGACGATGATGGCGATGATTGTGTTCGTGGTGATTGTTCTCGCTGCGTTCCTCAATGTCGAATCACGTGCTGCTGCGACCTTCCATCTAGCTACGCGTGCTCGACTCAATGCATTGATGTCGGGCCGACTCGCCCTTGCCCATTTACAACAAACGGCCGGACCCGATCGACGCGCTACCGCCACGGGCGATTTAGCCTTAGATTTCTCTGTGTTTTCTCCACCCAGCCCGTACGTGGCGACACTTTCTAGTTCAGAAAAAATGAGTCAGGGCCAACGCATTTGGACTGGCGTTTGGCGCACGGATAAACCCGATCAGCCACCCGCCTGGTTAATCAGTGGTAAAGGCGGACAGGATGTGACGAAAACTACAACCTGTTACACCGCACAATCGGTTTCAACCTGGGGTAAAGATATCAACGGCAATGATATCACTGATTATAATAATACTTATTGGTTACCCTGGACGACTGACTACCCCGTCAATCCTACCGCACCTTCATCGTTTGCTGTTTTAGTTGGCAACGGAAGTGCCGTACTCGAACCAGGTACCGATGGAAAATATGGAACGTCGGACGACGTCGACGGCCGTATCGCCTTACCCAAAATTCCAATCCCCGGAATAACTCAAGGAACCACGATTGGAAATTATGCTTACTGGATTGGCGATGAAGGTGTGAAGGCGCGGATTAATTTACAAGATTCACGCGACCTAACCGGCAGCGCCCCCACTTCGAATAATGTGATCAATGCCTTACGTTCGCCGGGTCGACTCGGTACCGAACTTATCACTGGATTGACGGGTGTCGCTGTGAACCAAGCTGAGCTGAATCAAATCACATCGACACAACAGTTAGCTTTAGTTCCAGGATACACTACGACAACCAACGGATTAGATTCACGCAAACTCTCCTTTCACAATCAGACTCTATGGTCGTCGGGAGTTTTAGCCGACAGTTTCCACGGCGGACTCAAGCGCGACCTCTCACTGGCGTTTGAAATGGATGATTACGATTTTGATTATTCAGATTTTGGATCGGGGGCAAAAGGCGGTTCCGCAGCAGAAGTCGCAGGCAAAACCAAAGGCGGTTCCGTGACTGAATTTTACGATACTACCTTGCGCAATTCTGCTTTCCCTGAATTTGGAGGAAACACTAATACCAAGCCGACAGTTTCTGCAACTTCGCCGACGGATCCCAAACCACGCGTGTGGGTACCGATGTACGAAGCAGGAAATAATAATTCAGGTCGTGTCTTACCTTCGGGTGAATATTTACCGTGGTCACCCGTATTCATACGCGAAGATTCCGTTGCTAAAAAAAGATTTGTGGGGCCGCTCTGGCACGTCCTTCGCGACTATTACCGACTCTACAAAGAAATCGATTGGTCTAGCGATGTCGCCACTCTCCCCGCCCGTTCGTTTTTCCCTAATAATTCTCAATTCATCAGCGGAAACTATAAAATCCTGAGTGCTGCCGGCAACGGAAGCGGCAACAAAGAACTCTACGATCCTTACGATTATGAATCTGCCTACGCTTATGGACCCTATGGAATAGCGGCAAGCGGTTCAACAAGCACTAAAGGTAGCCTAGGTTATGGAAAACTATACCCTGGAGCAAACCATGCCGGGGATGCATTAGGCACTCCAAATCCCGTTATAGGCAAAGATAAAGCAGCGGCGGCAATTGGCTTTATTCCACGCGTCACACGCAGTGCTTACATGCCCAATCTCCATCGTGTCATTCTAGCTTTCTCACTTAAAAAGAGGACTGGTTTTACCGTAGCACAAAACACTTCACCTGCGTATACGGCTGACAAATGCGCAAAGATTTATGTAATATGCACACCCGTTGTTGTCCTACATAATCCTTATAACGTTAAGTTGAAACTTCAATCCTCTGCAAGTGAAACTGATCCCAACATAAAAGGGACAGCAATGAGGGTTAGCGTTTCGGGCTTAGATCAAGTTTGTTTTCAGTTTCGTGATACCTATTATAAGTCAGGTAAATACACTATAGACCAATGGTATACATTGCAAACAAATCGCTTCATGCGATCCATATTCAACACCAGAAAATACAAAAGTAATGGTGATGACAATTCATATGGTGAGTATGAAAGCTTTGTGGTTACTATTCCTCCCACCACACTTGAACCTGGTGAATTTGCGGTATTTTCATCTAAAAAATTACTTGATAATAACTCTCTAGACCACGGCGACAATTATTATACAACCAATAAACAATTATTTCGTGCAAGCGACGACTCTGCTGTTTGGATTCTCCCGCTAGAAAAAGGCTTTTATTACACTGGTGGATTTTATGGTGAACTTCCATGGTACTCCAGCGATTTAAATGTAGTGGGATATTTACCAGGATATTATGGCGAGAACATGGAGTTGTACTGTGGATTAAAATTCGGGAGTTCAGACGATACTAATGGATATTGGAAGTGTTGGACAAATGTGATTTCGGGTTGGAAAGGAAATAAATTGGGAGCTATCGATGAAGTGAATAATGACTCAACACTTGATCCTGGCTATCTCGAGCAATTAGGAAGCAATAAATACACATGCAAAGCAGGTTTGGGCCAAACAGTTTACATTGGAAATTATGGTAAAGACCCTACTACCTCAACTCCGACACCAACGCAAATTTCGACTCACGGTGATTTTTACGGAAGTTCAAATGGTAGCAGTTGGCGCACTACAGGTGGAGGTGGTGTACTCGTCCAAACAGTAAAAAACTTGAACGAGATTTTAGATGGCTCAGGTAATCCCAACACTTCAATTGGCGGACATATTTTTGGAGTGATTGACACTCGTATGCGCGTTGCAGATACAAAACGCGACACTCCAAATATCTCGCAAAGAGATAGTGCTATTAAATCACAAAACATACCTGCACCACATCCTGCGTGGCTGTTTACCAATCCGTTAGCACCATTTTCATCCAATGCCCCACTGGGTGGTTTACCAGCCATAGGTAATGCAAGTTTGAGAACTCAAATCTATGGTGCAGATACATTAGGACTAACAGGTGTCAGCAACAACTGGGGAAATTTATTGGTGAATGATTACGGCTTTGCTGATGGTGCAAGAGCGCTGGGTGGATCCTCGCATGAGGCAGCAGGAATATCCGAGGTTGTTGAAGTTGAAATTCCGCAAACGGCTCCTGTATCCATCGGACAATTGATGCACGCCAATGTAAGTAGCTCCGATCTATTCCCGTATCGCACCATTGGAAATTCCTTT
>JBAXUJ010000145.1:0-3227 GCA_037129735.1 Opitutia bacterium
CTGTCGACCCTATACTTTCTTTGACTTTTCGAACCGAGTTAGGTTGAGTTTAAACGATACTATGAAGCCACGAATCCTCCTCACGACCACCTCATTCCAAGACACCCCTGGCGAACACCATAAAATGTTAGCCGCTACGGGTTGGGAAGTTGTCACCGCTCGCGGACCTTTAAGCGAAGCCGACACTTTAGCTTTAATGGGGGATTTTGACGGATACATCTGCGGCGACGATATGATCACCCAAGCGGTCATCGATAAAGCCCTCCCCCGCCTCAAGGTTATCAGCAAGTACGGTATCGGCGTCGACAAGATCGATGTAAAGTACCTCACCTCAAAAGAAATTCCCCTTCTCTTCACTCCCGGCGTTAATCACACCACCGTTGCCGAACATACCTTCCTTCTTCTTCTCGCCCTCGAAAAGAATTTCTACTTCCACACCGACTCCACTCGCTCAGGCGGTTGGAAACGCAAAACAGGTCGCGAGCTTCTCGACAAGACCATCGGCATCATCGGCATGGGACGCATCGGCAAAGAAGTCGCCATCCGCGCTCGTGCCTTCGGCATGAAAGTCGTCGGCTTCGATTTATATTGGGACGATAAATTCGCCGCTCAATACGACGTCAAACGCGCCAATACCATGGATGATGTTTTCGCGGTATCCGACTACCTTTCACTCCACACTAATTTAACTCCTGAAACACGCGACCTCATCTGCGCTAAGAATATCGCTAAGATGAAGAAAGGCGTTCTCATTCTTAACTGCGCACGTGGTGAAATCGTCCACACCGACGACATCGCTGCTGCCCTTAAATCCGGTCAAGTAGGCGGATACGGTACCGACGTTCTCGACGAAGAACCACCTCGCGCAGATCACCCTCTCACTAAACTTCCTAACTGCGTTGTGACTCCTCACATTGGTTCACGCACCGCAGAAAGCGTCCAACGCCAAGCCGTTGCCTCTGTTACTAACTTAATTAAGGCGATGCATGGCGAAGAGCCTCTCGCTCAAATTAACAAAGAAGTAAAAGTTAAGAAAGTCGTCTAACCCCTTGTCAACTTGTCACCGTGTCACCTTGTCCCCTAAACTAATATAACTACCATGTCCGAAGTATTTCACGTTGTTCCCACCGAAGCTCACGAAGCTCTCGTCAGCGCTGCTTACATGCATCGCGGTTTCGGTGCTACCGAATCTGCACAAGCTGCGAAGATGTCCTCCATGGCTACTCGCCACGGCATTCGCACACACAATGCCATCAAAGCATTACACTTAGACGAACTCTTCGGCTCCAAAGTTGGAGGCTGCAAACCTAACGCCACTGTTGTTAAAAAATCCTCACGCTTCGCTGCTGCTGAAGTTTGGGACGCCAAACAAAAACTTGGTCAAGCCGTCGCCACCGACGCTATCGAAACTTGTATCAAACTCGCCGACCAATACGGCGTAGGCACTGTTTCCGTCGATAACGCTTTCCACTACCTCTGGGGCGGTGGCTATGTGATGGAAGCCGCTAAACGTGGTTACATCGCTTACACCAATTGCACCGCAACACTCGCTGAAGTGGTTCCTTTCCAAGGTAAATTCCCAACCCTCGGAACTAACCCACACTCCTGGGGCTTCCCAACCACCGACGCTGTTGGTTTCCCAATCGTTATCGACTGGGCCACCTCAGTCATCGCGATGGGTCGCGTTCAACAATTAAAACGTGAAGGTAAACAATTACCTCCCGACGCTGCTGTAGATAAAGATGGTAAAGTAACCATCGATCCATCCGCTGCTGTTTCACTCATTCCTTTCGGTGCTCACAAAGGTTACGGTCTTTCCTTAATCAACGAAATCGTCGCCGGTTTCATCGGTGGCTCACTCCCCACGATTCGTAGCCGCACTCGCGTAGCCGGAGAAAAACAAGATTGTGCGTTCTTTTTCCAAGTCATTCACCCCGACGCGATCAGCAGCGGCGTGTTTGCTCAAGGACGCAACCAACAACAAAATATCAAAGCAGTTCTGGGTGACATTCTCGGACACGGAAACGAAAAGTGTATCCTCCCTGGACAAATGGAAGCGACCTTCGCAGCACGCAGTCAAAAAGCGGGCGGCCTTCTCTTCTCGAAAGCTGAAGTCGAAGCCCTCAACGAAATCGCCCACGAATGCGGCATCAAAGCTTTTGATGTTAACCAACTTCCAACCGCTTAATTTCATACACCACTATGGCACTCCAAATTAAATCTGCGAAGGATTGTACCTTCGACCAAATCTCTCTCGGTGAAGTCATGCTTCGCCTCGACCCCGGTGAAGGCCGCGTCCGCACCGCTCGTGAATTCAAAGTCTGGGAAGGCGGCGGCGAATACAACGTCGCTCGTGGTCTCCGTAAATGTTTCGGCTACCGCACTACCGTTGCTACTGCTTTCGTAGATAATGAAGTAGGTCGCTTGGTTGAAGACTTCATCATGCAAGGTGGAGTGAATACCGACTTCATCAAATGGCGCGAAGACGACGGCATCGGCCGCACCGTCCGCAATGGTCTCAATTTCACCGAACGTGGTTTCGGTATCCGTGGCGCCGTCGGCGTCCCAGATCGTGGTAACACCGCCGCTAGCCAATTAAAACCGGGTGACATCGATTGGGAACATATCTTCGGTAAACTCGGCGTTCGCTGGTTACATACCGGTGGAATTTTCGCCGCTCTTTCCGAATCCACCGCACTCGTCACCATCGAAGCGGTTAAAGCAGCTAAGAAACATGGTACGATTGTTTCCTACGATTTAAATTACCGTCCTTCACTCTGGAAAACCATCGGTGGACTCAAAAAAGCCCAAGAGGTTAATCGCGAAATCGCTAAGTACGTCGACGTCATGATCGGTAACGAAGAAGACTTCACCGCATCACTTGGCTTCGAAGTCAAAGGCGCTGACCACAGCCTCGCCCACATCGAAACCGATGCGTTTAAGGAAATGATCAAGACCGCCGTTAAAGAATTCCCGAATTTCAAAGTCGCCGCTACTACCCTTCGTCGCGTAATCACCGCTACCAAGAATGACTGGAGCGCTATCTGCTACCACGACGGAAAATTCTACGACTCAATCAAATTCCCTGAACTCGAAATCCTCGATCGCGTGGGCGGTGGCGATAGCTTCGCTAGCGGTTTAGTCTTCGGCTTCATGGAATTCAATGACGCTCAAAAAGCCGTTAACTACGGTGCAGCTCACGGTGCCCTTGCTTCAACCACTCCTGG
>JBAXUJ010000146.1:0-3181 GCA_037129735.1 Opitutia bacterium
CCGTGAGGAGTTTTAAGAACACCCAAGCGCGCAGCCGTCGCCGTATCTGTTTTTAATAAAGTGAACACGGACAAGAATTAGGGGACAAGTGGGCACGTTGGCAAGGTGACATACGATTCAACGGAGACTGTGCTTAAACGAGATTATCGTTTTATGTATCAGCGATACCTTATTTCGGTAAGTCGCACTCTGGGAGGGCAAGTAAATCGCGAACTTGATTGTTTTTACTAATACTTCCGAGTCCGATTCTAGCAGCCTTCAGTGTGGGATGTCCGACAAATGGCTTAAAATCCTCGGGCATTAAATGTTTAGCGCTAACAACTAACAATTCTTCGAGCGCAGGAGCATCGGCAATCGACCTTAAATCTGTTATTCCTTTCATACCATCGAGCGTCACCCGTCTTAATTGGTGCAAGCCGGCAAATGAAGGTAATACACGCACGTGTTTAAGATCTTGAAGGTAAAGATTTCGAAGACTCGCTACGTTGCCTAACATACCAAGATTATCCAGCCCCTTGATCATCCAAAGTTCAAGAGATTGTAAACCAGTCAATTGAGGCAATAACTTCAAGTCACTTGTTCCTCCCAGCCTGATATTAAGTCGCTTCAATTTCTCGAGAGGAAGAACGACTTTAAGATTAGGAAGTGTAATCGAACGCAGACTTAATTGCTCAAGACAAGAGAGGCTCGATATAATCTCTATATCTTTTTTATGCCCGACTAGATGCAAATCTTTAAGACTTTTAAATCTTCGAAGAAAACTTAGCGAGATGCTGGAGGTTTTAGTTTCACCAAGACCAAAAAACTTAAGTGAGTCAGTCAAGTATTCGACTCCATCAGTTGATTGTAATGAAAACACATCGGCCTGAAAACTCGAAATAAACGGATAATGCCTTAGAAATGAGAGATTCGCTAATGGATTTGTGTAGTGACCATAAACACGAAGCGAGACATCAGGGTAAGAAGCGAGAAAGCTCGCAAGCTTGACGTGATCGTTATCCGTTAAAGGCGCTGCAAACTGAACACACTGGCATCGAGGGTCGAGTGGAGCAAGTTGCGACTCATCAAGCGGCGACTTTACAATTCGTAGTGACGGATGAACTGGTGTAGTCATGAAAGGTGCACGACGCAAATTTCTGAATGAATTACATACATAAATAAAATACTTTTGCACTGATTATTTGCAAAGTAGTACTGGGATTCTAATCCCCTTGTCACCGTGTCACCTTGCCCACTTGTCCCCTCTCTCTTTAGCTGTGCTAAAGAGAGAAACTCTCCCCGCACGAGCAACTGGCCTTGGCGTTAGGGTTTGAGAATTTAAAGCCTCCACCAATCATTTTATCCGAATAATCGAGAACGGTACCGCGAAGGTAGAGGGCGGATTTCGGATCCACCAAAACATCTACACCTGCCGAATTAACTAAAATATCGCCTTCTTTGGATTCACCGACGAATCGTAATTTGTAAGACAGACCGTTACAACCACCACCCGAAATGGCAGCGCGGAGAAAACGACCCTGGGCCTCACGTTCAGCCAAAGCTTTCACTTTCACGCCAGCCGCAGGTGTAAGCTTGATTAATCGCTCATCAGCTTGGCGGAGGGTTGGGGGCGTGGCTACTGACATAAATAACAGTCTAAAAGTTTTAAGATTAATGGCAAGTCCTCGCAAAGAATCGGCCCAATTCGCCTTATATTTGAAATAGATTACACTGTATCAATGGGGTCGCGTAGCTCAGTTGGTTAGAGCGCTACATTCACATTGTAGAAGTCACAGGTTCAAATCCTGTCGCGACCACCATGATTTTACCCGCAGTCCTGCGCGTCGACGTCGATAGTATCAATCACATCCTCATCACGCAGAATCTTCGCACGGAGCGGAAGAATCGCGGCGAGTAACGACTTAACTCCCGTCACAAAATACCATAAGTGCACTCGGTGTTGATCTTGTACGCGTTCAAAGGGACAAGGGGCCGGACCACGAATCTCAGCCAGGCCTGAATGGAGTCGCTCAAATTCTTTAACCCAAGCTTCTGCGACGAAATTTACTTTTTCTAAATTACGTCCACGAAAAACGTGGCGAACCAAATGGCGTTCGGGTGGATATCCAAACTCAGCTCGCTTAACTAATTCAGACTTCGCAAAACCATGGAAATCCAATCGCTTCGCAAACTGAATAGGATCCGAGGCCGGTTGAAATGTTTGTACCACGACCGCACCTTCGAGTGTACCCCGCCCTGCTCGACCCGCCACCTGAGTGAGCAATTGGAAAGTGCGCTCAGGAGCCCTGAAATCAGGCATTTGCAGCGACAGGTCGGCATCTAGGATTCCCACCAAGGTCACCCGCGGAAAATCAAGCCCCTTCGCAATCATCTGCGTACCGAGAAGCATATCATACTTACCGGCACGAAAATCGGATAAGACTTTTCGGAAAAGATCTTTCTTACCCATGGTGTCTGCATCCATGCGCGCCACGCGAGCTCGTGGGAATAATTTAGCAATCACCTCTTCAACCTTCTGCGTACCATAACCCTTCCAACGCACCTTGGGTGACTGACACGAGGGACAGACTTTAGGAGCAGGCTCACGATGATCACACAAGTGACAACGTGCCGTGTGGTCAGTCGTATGCAGTGTGAGTGAAACGCTACAACAAGGACATTTCACTGCCTCACCGCAATCGGGACAAACCAAGGAACGTGAGTGACCGCGACGATTTAAAAAGAGAATAGCCTGCTCACCTTTTTTCAATCGGTCGTGAATACTATCCACGAGCTCTCTGGATAAAATCGTCTGGCCTTTGGCATGGAGGACTTCGCGACGCATATCGACGATGCGGAACGCAGGCATCGGGCGATCATCCACGCGCTGCGGCATGGTATTTAAAATATAACGTCCACTCGTCGCATTCTTCCAGCTCTCGAGCGAAGGCGTGGCCGAACCCAAAACGCAGGCCGCACCCAAGATTGAGGCCCGATAGACAGCCAAATCGCGACCATGGTACATCCGCGTTTCCCCCTGTTTAAAGGACGGTTCATGCTCTTCATCGACCACGATGAGTCGAAGGTTGGGGAGCGGTGCAAATACAGCCGAGCGAGCACCTACGACCACGCGGGCTTGTCCGAGCGACATCGCCATCCACGCATCGAATCTCTCTCCGGCAGAAAGGTGACTATGCCAAAC
>JBAXUJ010000147.1:0-3148 GCA_037129735.1 Opitutia bacterium
TACCGCCGATTTGGGAAACGGAAACGTGACTTTCATCAATAAATATAAGCCTATCATCAGGGAAGAAATCGAGTAAGCAATGCGGACGTTCACCGGGTTTACGTCCGGACATGTGCATCGAGTAGTTTTCAATGCCTGAACAGAATCCGGTTTCACGAAGCATTTCTAGGTCATGCTCAACCCGCATACGAATGCGTTGCGCTTCTACGAGTCGGTTGGCTTTTTCGAAAGTAGCGACGCGTTCTTCAAGTTCACTACGAATCGCATCAGCGGCAGTTTTTACACGGGCGGCCGAAGTGACGTATTGGTTCGCTGGATAGAGATCAAATTTATCGAGAGACTTTCCTGCTTTTAAAGTAATCGCGTCGAGTTCACGAATATTTTCAAGTGTATCGCCCCAGAATTCTAAACGAATCGCTGACTCCATATAAGCCGGCCAGATGTCGATGGTTTCACCGCGTGCTCTAAAATTACAACGTTCTAAAATCGCATCATTGCGTGAGTACTGATTATTAACAAGTCGGGTTAATAATTCATCGCGCTTAATGACCAAGCCCTTGTGCAGCGGAATCATTAAGGAAAGGAAGTCTTCGGGAGAACCTAATCCGTAGATACAAGAAACCGAGGCGATCACGATGACATCGCGACGGGAGAGCAGGGCGCTACTGGCACTGATACGTAAACGCTCAATGTCTTCATTAATCGCCGAGTCTTTCTCAATGAATGTATCGGTTGATGGAACGTAGGCTTCGGGCTGATAGTAGTCGTAATAGCTCACGAAGTATTCTACTGCGTTTTCGGGGAAGAAGTTCTTAAACTCAGAATAAAGTTGTGCCGCTAAAGTTTTGTTATGCGAAATAATCAGCGCCGGACGTTGTTGGCGGGCGATAATATTCGCCATGGTGAATGTTTTTCCTGAACCCGTCACACCGAGAAGCGTTTGGCGTTGGTTTCCTGCTTCGATGGATTTATTTAAAGCCTCAATCGCCCCAGGCTGATCGCCTGCGGGGACATAGTTAGACTTTAAACGAAACTCCATGCGGGCTTAGAAAATCTTACCCTGTAAAATCCACTGCGGATTCACTTCAGATAAATTATTAACAATATGATGAGCGTTCTGTGCTAATAAAATTTCGCGGGTATGTGTGGTCGCTAAGGCAATTGTGGTGAAGCCGCCAGCGAGCCCCGCTTGAATGCCAGAAAATGAATCTTCGAAGACGAAAGATTTTTTGGGATCACCGCCTGCGAGCGCACAGGCCTTAAGAAATACTTCAGGATTCGGTTTTCCTTGGGTGACGTCTTCGCTCGACACCGCCCCCTGGAAGTGGCTCTCCAATCCAAAGAGTTCAAAAGAAAGTGCGAGGTTTGCCTTGTGGGTGGATGTTCCAATCACGCACGGAATACCCAATGATTTAAGTGCATTGGTGAGTTCTTTGACCCCCGGGAGTAGTCGAATATGCCCAGTCCGTGCGATGGCACGGTAATGTGCCTCTTTCTTCTCCGAGAGACGGCGAATTTCTTGAGGATCTTTCGACCAGCCTAAAATATTAGGAATGATGACTTCGTTTAATTTTCCGAATCCGAGTTTAAAGTGATTCGGTACCAGCGGAAGATTTTCTTCTTTCGCTAAACTTTGCCACGCACGTTCGTGTGCGATGGATGAATCGATGACGACGCCATCCCAATCAAATACAGCAACAGTGGATGACATCTTAATGTTTATCCCAGGCTAGAGTGACTTTGACCGGACGATGCTCCCAAACATTGAGTGGCTCGAAAATTTGTCCAGGTGCTAAAATATTATTCGGATCCAAGGCTTTCTTCACGGCTAACATCGCAGAAATTTCAGCCGGGGAGTGTTGCAGACTCAGGAATGGAGATTTGGCGATACCGATTCCGTGTTCGCCCGTAATCGCTCCACCTAATTCGACTACTTTCTTCATCACTTCATGAATGGCTTTTTCGGCTTTCTTACAGTCATCGGGATTATCGCGATTGTACATGATGTGTACGTGGAAGTTTCCATCGGCTGCGTGTCCAAACGTTGGAGTCGGTAGGCCGATTTGATCGCGTACTTCGCGAGTGTATTTAATCAATGCCACATAGCTTTTAAAGGGTACGACGATGTCTTCGTTTAACTTCGCATTACCTAGCGAATACATGGCCTGAGAGCAGGTACGGCGAATATCCCAAAGCTTTTCCGCTTCGACCTCGTTATCGGTTTCACGTGAGGCGACGCCGAATTTCTTGATCCAATGACGGACCTTAACGGCGTCATCCGAGAGTGCTACAGGATGTCCGTCAATTTCGACTAATAAAATTGCACACGTTTCTTTGATACCGCCGAGTTCTTCGGTCGCGAATACTCGACTGCCACGTTGTTTTTCTGCGGCTTCAACGGTTTGAGTATCTAAGAATTCAAAGACCGATGGATTAATTCTTGAGCCCATCAGTTCTGCGGCGGCTTCGAGCGCTAACTCGTCGGTGCGACAAGCAATTAAGAAAGTGCGACGGGCTAAAGGTTTATTAACCAGTTTGAGTGTCGCCTTGGTGATGATTCCCAGTGTGCCTTCCGATCCAATCCAGAGGTCGCGCAAATTAATTCCACTGACAAACTTTCTTAAAGGTGCACCCCATTTCACTTTTTCACCGGTCGGAAGAAATCCTTCGAGAGCGTAGACGTGGTCACGAACAACCCCGTATTTAGCGGCCCGAAGTCCACCTGCGTTGGTCGCAATGTTGCCCCCGATACTACAATATTTAAGCGATGAAGGGTCGGGCGGGAAAAATAATCCGTGGGGTGCGGCTAAGTCATTAATCTTCGCAGTGATGGCCCCTGGTTGCACAGTCGCCATGGCTGAGATCGGATCGATTTCAATTTTGTCCCAGTGATCCATGTGAATCACCCAACCGCCTTTAATTGGTGAACTTCCACCTGTGTTGCCGGTGCCACGTCCGCGGACGGTCACCGGAACTTTATGTTGGTTCGCCAATTTTAAAACGGTACCAATATCTTCTTCAACTTTTGGACGAATCACCGCTTCAGGCATAAACGATAAACGCATGTTATCGAACGATGCAGCGAAGCAGGTTGCCTCATCAGTCAAAACTTTCTCGGGTCCGAGAAGTTTGCTGAGCTCTTGAGTTG
>JBAXUJ010000148.1:0-3135 GCA_037129735.1 Opitutia bacterium
AGCAGCAGAAGTTCCCGCAGTCAAACCGTGGATCGTGATGTTGGATTGGCAGAATGAATCTAAACAGGATGTTTCCCACTCAAGCGTCGCCGGTAGCTACGGGCGAAGTCGCTCAGGCATCGAAGCGATTTATAAAACGGAAGACAGTGTCATCGATTTAGAATATTATAATTATACCCACGATTTCTCCGGAGCCCTCGCTTCCTCAAATCGCCAATTTGGTAAGACCAGCGATTTAATGATCACGGGCTTTAAGCAATGGAACTGGAATGAAAAATATGCGGTGCAATTAATTTACGCACTGGAATCAGCCAAAGAGGATTCATTGAGTCTGTCCGAAGGATTTCGCTGGGGCCTTGGCGGCGCTGCTCGCTGGAGACCAGAAGCAGAAACTGATTTGTCGATCGGGGTATTACTGGAAGATCGTTTTGAAAACAGCCTCCTTCTTATTCCTTATATCAAACTCATTTGGTCACCCTGTCGTTATGCCGAAGTCGAACTGCGCGTGAATGGCTTACAAAACGGTTTAATCGTTCGTAGCTTCTTAACCGAAAATAAATCGACCACACTGGATTTCACTTTTGCTTACGAAACATTGGCTTTTCAGCTCTCTGACGTAAATTACGGCAGTCGCGCGGTCGCTATCGGTGAAGCGGTAGCGCGCGTGGGTATAACACAATTTTTAGAAAGTTCCGGAACATGGTTTGTACGTGGTACGCTGGAGTGGACTCCCATGAGTCGTTACACTTATAATCACGACAGCGAAACTCAGGCCGTCTTTCAAACGAGCAGTCGCGTGGGCTTAGCTGCTCGTGTGGGCGCACGCTTCTAATTTTCCGATGTCGCCTTATCTTCAATGGGTTGAGGCTACTGTTTCTTTCGGAGATCAGAAAATTTTAGAATCACTTTCGCTATCCGTTGAAGCGGGTGAATTTATTTCCATCTTAGGTCCGTCGGGTTGTGGTAAGTCGACTCTCCTAAGAGTCGCTGCTCAACTCCAAGCTTTATCCGCAGGCCAATATCACTGTGCAGCCCAGGAGCAGGGTTTTGTTTTTCAAGAGCATACTTTATTACCCTGGCTCAACGCTCAAGAAAACGTGGAATTGCCGATGACTCTACGTGGTGAAAATGCCGAAAAAATTTCTGCACAAAGTCTGCGTCTCCTGGCGATGGTGGGATTAGTGGGTAAAGAAAAGTCTTATCCCGATCAGCTTTCGGGCGGCATGCGTATGCGCGTTTCGCTCGCTCGAGCACTCGCCCTCTCGCCTGCATTACTATTATTGGATGAACCCAGCGGGGCCTTGGATGAAATTACTCGCAATCAGCTGAACGATACCTTGGTCGATTTACATCAGACGCTTAACTTCACGGCATTGCATGTGACGCACAGCGTGCATGAGGCAGCTTACTTAGCTGACCGCGTATTTATTTTGGGAGGACAACCGGCGAGAATTATTAAAGAGTTACGCAATCCATTGCCGCGCCCCCGTCGCGCTGAGATGCGAGATTCTTTAGAGTATCATCATTTTACGGTAGAATGCGCCCGGGCTTTAAGATTAAGTTAGTCTCAACTAAACCCTATTTTAGGTGTTTAATGATTAGAATGTCTCGTAGTTTATCCTCCATTTTCTTGACGACGTTTTTTGCTATCACGCTCTCGGCGCGTGATATCGTGGTTAAGAATGCAATTGAATTTAAGGCAGCTGTCAGTGCAGCGGCGAGTGGCGATGTCGTTTTAGTCGAGAGCGGCACTTATTCAGATGTTAAAATAAAATTTGCCCGCGGTGGTACGGAAAGTCGTCCGCTTACCGTGAAAGCCAAAGTTCCCGGTGAAGTCATTTTAAATGGTGCGTCAGAATGCGATTTAAATTTTCCGTATATTGTCGTGGATGGTTTATTCTTTTACCAAGGATCCATTAATCCGGGCGAGGGCGAAGATAACTCCCTTATAAAATTTAGTTCTCATCATGGTGTTTTGAAAAATACGGCGATTGTGGATTACAATCCCTCTGATTTTAAAACTAAATACTATTGGGTATTTTTTACGGGAAGTAACAACACGGTGGATCACTGTTATTTCAAAGGAAAAAATAACATGGAGCCCTTGGTGGGTAATGCGATCGATAATAGTCGCTATAACGCCGTGAAGTTTTCCTACTTTAAAAATATTCCTTATCAGGTGGGAAATGGTCGCGAAGATATTCGTGTGTGGGGTTCAGGAAAATTTGACGAGAAAGGAAAAGACGGAGCTTATTTCACGGTCGAAGGAAATCTTTTTGATCACGCCGACGGTGAAGGCACCGAAATCGTTTCGCTAAAGTCCAATTACAATCAGGTTATTAATAATACTGTTTTAGCTACCCGGGGTTGTATAAACATCCGCCGTGGTTCCAATAATACTTTAAAAGGTAATGTGATTTTGGGTCAGGGGGCTTCAAAGACGGAAGGCCTACGTATGTCGGGTGCTAATAATACCGTTACACAGAACTATGTTTCGGGTACCGAGTACGGCATTCGTGTATCGGCGGGTGAGTATATCGGTAGTGCTTTAACGCCTGATTATCAGCCCCATAATAAATCAGGAGCGGCGAGTAATAAGAATTCCGAAGGGACCGTGACGTCTTATCCGCAGGTTAAGAAATTAATGTTAGCTAATAACGTCGTCGCTAATGTGAAGGGCAGTTGTTTGGAGATGGGGTCTGACTTCAAAAAACATTGGCCCGCTGAACAATTGGTTCTCTTGCCAGAAGATTCCGATATTATGAATAACCGTTTTATTAATACGACGCCGGGTGCGGTGGTGGAAGGATCTTTGCCCGATGGAAAAACTCCGATGGGTAGTATCACCACCAAGCCGAATCGTTACAAAGGAAATATTATTTTAGGTGACGGCAAAATTAAATACCCGCCCGCGGAAGGTGGATTTAAAGTAGAGCCCTATCCGTCGAATTGGTCGGAGAAAAAAGAGTTAAGCAATTTTACGGTTTTGACGCCGCAAGACGTTGGCCCAGCTTGGGTGATTGCTTTGCGTGAAGCTAAAAAATTTCCGATGGAAGATGATCGTTCCTGTTATCCGGCTGACGAGGGAACGAAGGATAAAGGTTCGAAAGATAAGTCCGAGAAAGTTAAGAAGAA